>NZ_JAUBPE010000026.1:0-79267 GCF_036700565.1 Microcoleus pseudofavosus SVA1_A4 | reverse complement strand
AATAATGGAACCCTTATAAAATAAGGATTCCATCTATCGGAGCGGCGGGATTTGAACCCACGACCCCTACTACCCCAAAGTAGTGCGCTACCAAGCTGCGCTACGCCCCGACAGCTTTAATAGCTTAGCATGGAATTTCCGAAAAAGTCAAAAAACTTTTAAAACTTTTGCGGCCTGCACCAAACTCGGAACCGCAGCCGCCGGCCAAAAACCCTCGCCGCGACGGCCAGCATTCAAGATCAACTGCACGCTGTAAGCTTCGGGATAGCCTTCTACCTGCACCCACAGCAAGTCGCTTTCGGCTTCAATGGCGATTTTTTCCTCGTCCATTAACTCAGAGGCCATGTGACTCATTGTGCCGGCCAACTGTCCCAAGAATCGGCAAAAATCGTTCAACTCAGCCTCCGTGAGTTCGATCGCCCAACCGTCGCCAGCCACCAAACCCTTAAACTCCTGCGCCTCCGGGTTCCATCCCAAACGCCACCCAACACCCGTCTTAATTACACGTTCCACCATTGAGGGATTTTAGATTTTAGATTTTGGATTTTAGATTAGTAGGACTTACCCATAAATACGAAAAAAAACGGGTTTTTTACCTGTGTTAAAGGGTCAACAGCAATATTCCCGTAAAAAACCCGGTTTCTGTATCGATGAGTATTAAGGTGCCAGCAACTTCGCATCTCCCGGCTGTGGCTGCGGTATTTCCGGGGAATTCGATCGCCCTTGTGGTTTTTCCCCCGCCCCCGGTGTGCGCCCACGCCCGGAATTCTCGGTAAAAACATCAACCAAAGCTTGAACCAAAGCATCCCGCTGTACTCTATTTAAACTTTGAATAGCAGCGCGATCGCGTTCCATCGGATTTGACCGCAAAACGTCGTTTCCCGGATACACGCTTTCCACCAAATAATCGGGAGTCGCCCCCAAATAGTCAGCTAAACTCAACTTCCAATCAAAGCGGTAATTGGGCGGCCGCCCTTTGACAAATACGTGATATCGAATCAACCGCCCGACTAAAGTATTGGTAGGATCGACTTTTCCAGTTTCCTTAGAAATGTAGTTATTCTCGATCGGGAAATCCGGCAATTTTTCGTACACAAATTTCCACGCATCTTGCGCCCTCACTTGCAGCGGCGCAGATTGTTGAGCAACCAGCACCCCAGAGACAGACTCGGAACTCCGCAGCAGCGAAGGTTCCAAAGCCGACATACTCAGTTCGCCCGATTCCAATACCCAACTCAAAAGCGTGAAAATCGCCACACTCAAAGTAACGAACAGAAAACTTAAGCCCTGCTTTAATTTATTCACGGTTTTGACACTTTTAAACATAGAAAAATTTCATAATCTTACGACCAGCAAAGTCCTACTTTCTAAGTTTATGAATTAGGAAAAGAAACCCGGTTGGCAGCATCCCGATTTTGTAAAAAGCGTTTTTTAGCAGTGCGAGCTTCCGGCTCAGTTGCGTATATAAAATAAACCGGGTTTTTCGCCCTGGCGCGCCAGTCTAGGTTGAAAAAATTTTGAGTTTTGAGTTGACAAAAATTGCGGGCAATTCACGACTCAAAACCCAAAACTCCCGAAGTCTAGATGTCTCCGATAATTTCCGGCTGAGTCAGTTCGTCCGACATCTCAAATATCGCCCGCATTACAGGTTTCATCATTTGATGGTCGTCCATATTCTCAAAATCTTCATAACGGCGGCGTTTGGCGCGGTTCGCCACCTGTACCGTAATCCGATAGCGGTTGGATGCAGCACCGATCAACTCTTCCGCCCGACGGGTTAGCTGAGTTGAATCGAAGGTTGGACGCTTAACCATGAGACTACCTACTTTATGTAATGTTACATTCTAGTCTAGTATGTCAATATTCATCAATTATTAACTGAGCATCATTTATGTTATGCAGGCAGCAACAGCCTATTCCTTTGGTAACTTGCATCGGGTAAATTCTCATCCCCTCAAATTGGTTGCTTTCGGCGACAGCTTGATCTACGGTTTCGGCGACGCTGCGGGCGGGGGTTGGGTGGAAAGACTGCGGCGACAGTGGATGTTACCGGAGAGTGCAGGACACGTTTTATACAATTTGGGGGTTCGGGGCGATCGCACCTATCAAGTCTCCCAGCGCCTGGAAAACGAGTTTCGCCACCGGGGCGAGCTCAGAAACCGTGTCCCGGATGCGATTATTCTTTCCGTCGGCCTCAACGATTCGGCGAGAGTGCAGTCGCCTACCGGGCGCAGCTACACTGATTTTGAACATTTTAAAACTGTTTTGGATAATTTGTTAAACCTATCCCAACAACTTTGTCCGGTGATATTTGTTGGGATGGTGCCGGTGGATGAAAGTAAAATGCCTTTTCAAGATTGTTTGTATTACAATCATGCGGATCAATATCGGTATAAGGAAGCAACGAAATTAGCTTGTGAGTTGCGGGGAATTCCCTATTTAGATATTTTTGATAAATGGATAAATCGGGGCAGTGATTGGTGTAGTTCGTGTCTAACTTCGGATGGTCTCCATCCCAATGCAGCGGGCTATCAATCTTTATTTGAAGATGTGACAAGTTGGGAACCGCTAGTCGCTATTAGTCATTAGTCATTAGTTATTAGTTATTAGTCATCAGTCATCAGTCATATCAAATCCGGTAACTACGGAATTATATCCGAGTGCGAGCGTTCCGCTCGCACTGCACTCCGAAAAATATTATTCCGATCTAAAGGGAAACGATATCATGTCCGGTAAAATAACCGTTATAAGTTTAAGGTAGATAAGGGAGATAAGCAACATAAGGATTTTAAGGAATTTAAGCCTTTTAAAATCCGCACTAAGAATAAAAATATTTATTTTAAAAGACCGTATCTTCCCCCCACGAAAAATAAAAATATTCAACAATGATTACATAACTGAGGGAAAGAAGAAGTTCGGCAGGAATCAATCAGCCTATTAACAGCTTGCTTGTCCTCAATAAAAAACTTGTGTAAATTGGAGAATCAAAAAATGTCTGTACTACATCGCATTAAATCCGGTACATCTGTTTTATTAACACTGGGAACCGTTGCCGGAACCGCAGCGCCGATGCTAGCTCCCGCGCCTTCTTTTGCTCAGACAGCTTTTTCGGATGTTAATAATAACTACTGGGCAAAAGACTTTATTCAAGATTTGTCAGAAAGAGGAATTATCAAAGGATTTCCCGATGGCAGTTTTCGCCCGGATGCACCAGTAACGCGGGCTGAATTCGCGGCAATGATCCGTTCTGTGAAAAAGGCAAAAACTCGTGCTGCTGTGGGGTTTGCCGATGTTCCGTCTAATTTTTGGGCCAGCGGGGCGATCGCAGAAGCTTACGAAATGGGATGGATGTCTGGCTATCCCGGCAATGTTTTCAGGCCGGCACAGCAGATTCCTCGCGTTCAAGTTGTAGTCGCTTTAAATAACGGCATGGGCTATGAGCCTACCTGCAATTTTCAAGATGTTCTCAGCTACTATAGCGATGCGGGTGAGATTCAAAGTTATGCTGTCAAAAGCGTTGCTGCTGCTACTGAAAAGCAGTTGGTTGTCAGCTATCCCAATCCTAAATCTCTCAAACCGAACAAGTCAGCAACGCGAGCTGAAGTAGCTGCTTTTATCTATCAAACATTAGTGAGTACCAATCAAGCAAGAGCAATTAATTCTCCTTACATTGCTAAGATTGATGTTAGCGAGTCTGTTGCTGTGAAAATTCCCAGCGGGGCGACTATTCCAGTCGAGTACGCAAAAGGCAAGATTTTGCTCGGCCCCAATGACAAGTCTCCGATTACGCTGACTGTAGCTGCGGATATCGCGGGCAATAATGGCCAAGTGCTGATACCGGAAGGCTCGAAAATTAGCGGCGAATTGCGATCGACTTCTGCGGGCGTTCAGTTTGTGGCTCAAGAATTAAGTATCATCAACGGCAGCAGAGTGCCTCTCAAGGCTACTTCGCAACTGATTACTAGGAAAGAAACTGTTACTAAGGGCGTTAATGTTGGTAATCTGGTTAAGAATACGGCGTTGGGTGCAGCAGCAGCGGCGGCCATCGCAGGTGTTACGGGCGATCGGGCGATCGCGACTGAAGAGGTGCTCGGCGGTGCGGGAATCGGGACTTTGATCGGGGTATTTTTAGGTCGAGATAAAGTCGATTTGTATGCTGTTAATCCCGACACCGATTTAGATTTGCAGTTGGATTCCGAGTTGGTAGTTGGTACTACCACGACAGGCATTTGTAGCGCTCGATAAATCATAAAATGCCGATAAATCCCAGAAATTTATTCTTTCTCAATAACAGGCAAGATGCCTGTTCCACAAAGAATAAATTTCTTGTGGGGTGGGCATCCTGCCCGCCCATAAAAGATTTATTGAGAATGGTTTAACCTCTCAGATAAATCCCAGTAGTAAGGTGCGCACTGCGCACCCTACAATATAGAATAAATTAACCCACAGTTTTTACTTACATCCCAAACTTTCGCGGGTAGAAACTCCCGTCACGGGATTGACACCATCTGCTTTCTCGCACAGGATATTCACTTGATAAGCGTCGATAATCGCGTCAGTAAAATCAGCACCGGAAATTGCAGCATCATAAAACCGAGTTCGAGTCATAATTGCCTCGGAAAAATTAGCATTCGTCAAATTAGCGCCGTCGAATGTAACTCTATCTACCAAAGCACCGGAGAGGTTGGCACCTGACAAGTTGGCATTCAGCAAAACTCCCTTAGTCAAAATCGCATTAGTTAAATCAGCACCTTGAAAGTTTGTTCCCCGCATTTCGGCCGCGACAAATGTTCCCCCCGCTAAATCCGAGTTGGAAAAATCGCGATCGGACAAATTAATATTAGTGTAATTAATATTTGTTTTCGGCAGGGCAAATGCCGGAGTAGCAGTCAGCAGCACCCACCCACAAGCCAACACTAAACTTAAAATCAGGCTCAGGAAAATTCGGAATACACTTTTCATGATGATGGGAATGGGGGATTGGGCATAGTTGACTGTTGACTGTTGACTGTTGACTGTTGACTGTTAACTGCTGACTAATGACTAATAATTAATTAAAATCGCTTTACCCAATCTTCGCCGACGCGAAGTGTAAAGTCAGAATCGATTTCACCGGTAGAAGATGCTTCAATTTTACCGCCGCCTAACGTTTTTTGCAGTAGATTAGCTGCCTCTAAATCGCCTTGCTGCACAATAATTTGACTTTGACGCTGCTTGTCCGGCCAATCCTGCACTACAGATACATTAGAAAAGCCCTTTTTTCTGAGAAAGCTAGCAACGGTTTTGGCGGTTGTCCGGTTGCTAGAAGCGTTTTGGACGGCGATTTTGAGGTTGGTGGGCAAAACGGACTCGCTGGGATTGCGAAATCGTCCTTGTGCAAAATCCGGCACGCTCTGGTTGAAATATTGTGTCATAATGCGATCGCGCCCGACCGCATCTAAAATCCAATAACTCCTCAAATCCCCTTGTTCTGAGCTAGAACGTCCGGGCAACATTACCATTTTAAAATTATCTCGATCCAATTGCAAACCGAAATTTGCGATCGTCAAGATTTCCTCAAAATTTAGGTTTGTATCCACATATTTTTGCATCAATCGAACAATTTGCGGCAAGCGCACCAATACTGATGGACTGGCGAGGCGGTTCCGAATAGATTGAATTAAAGATTGCTGGCGCTGAATGCGCCCGATATCTCCCAAACCGTCATTGCGAAAGCGAGCAAATTGTTCTGCTTGTTCTCCGTTGAGAGTTTGCCATCCCTGTGCTAAGTTTATTTTTAACTTTTGGGCGGTATCTGTATAGGACATCGCGCGAGGTACAAATACTTCGACTCCGCCTAACAAATCGACTAATTCCCGAAACGAACCGCTGCTGACTCGCACGTATCTTTCAATAGTCGCATTGTTCAGGATACTGCTAACCAATCGCGTTGCTAAAGCTCCTCCTCCTCTAGCATTGGCTTCGTTAATTTTGCTGAAGCGAATTCCGGGAATTTCGACTTTAGTATCTCGCGGAACTGAAAGCAAATTAATAGATTTATCTCTAGGATCGAGGTGCAATAAGAGTATTGTATCGCTGCGACCGTTAAAAATTTTAGGGGAATTGGCTGCTGCTTCCGGTACGCGGTCAATTCCCAGGATCAAGATATTAACTGGCCGCGACAGGCGGTATCCTGAGCGGTTGGATGATATATAGTTAAAGCCGGTAGCGTCTAGGACTCTACTAATAATTGGCGGTTCTACGGGGGCTAAGAGGGCGGTAATTGCCCCGATTGCTGCGGAGATGGCGGCTGTGAAAATTAGGAAAAGTAGCCAAAATATATACAGCGCTAATTTGGGCTTTTTTCTGGATTCGCGATCGACTGGTTTAACAAAGTTTCTTTTAAAGATTGACAAGTTTTTCATCCAAATTTCTGGGTTTAAAACCCCGTGCTAGAAGCACGGCTTTACAGATTAATTTGCGGAGCGCCACGAATTGTAAGACAAAAACTTACAATCTGTAGGCGCTACATTTTGGCACAATCGCTTGCTTGTTTTTAGATCGTGCAAACTAATTGTTTTTCGATGTGGGTCTTTCTTTGTTGGCGACTCTTGCCAACCCCCAACATAACAGAACCCATATTTAGGGTGTTTAACGATTGAACCGCGCTTAAATTCTGCACTTAAAGTTCCGCCGTACCGAGAGCGGACATGACCAGTGGAATGCTGCAAACGATGGAGCTGTCTGCGATGAAACTCCAAAGGGATTACTTCTATTACCTTGGTGTTATCGGGCTGGATATGTCCTCCGATATACCAATTAGCTAATACCCAAGAGTCAACGCAATGAGCCTCAAACAAGTTTGACAGCTTTTGTTTAGACTTGAGGAGTCCTAAATCTTGACGCATTTTACAGGTGTCAAAGCCCTGCCTAATTTCCAGGTGAGCAATTTTCTCAATTTCCGAGTAGAACCATCGTTTACCTACCTCCAGAGGACTAAAACTTGTATTCCATTTCTTAGCTCCCTTCCAGGTTTTTGCTTTAACGTCTTCTACAACAAATGTCGATATCGGAAACATCAAAGTCAACCATTTGCCAATCCTTAATTTCCACTGCCATCTCGCTTTAGTCGATGGGGGGATGCAATTTTTATTGACCGAGCGATTAGTTCGGTTTTGACGGCAGGGAGTATTGCGAAACCGCCTACCACGTCGCATATTTCGTCTGACCTCAACGCGATCTTTTACCCAATCAATTGCATGGGTTTGGATGTTTAAGTAGGTATGCGTTCTGGATTTAACGGTAAATCCTTCACGCTTACTACCTGGGTCAATGCCAACTGCAATTGGTTGATAGTTGTGGCTTAAAGGTTTTGCATTCAGTCGAACACAAAATACTCCTTTTTTAAAAAACGGCGTAGCTTTGCCCGATTCTATCCAACGTCTAGCCCGAGCAGGGGTAGTTGGCATCAGGGGACGGTTATTGCTGCCTACAACTGGTACAAACATTGACGGTAAGTCCTATTTCTAGGTGTATATTTCCCTTCGCCACTGACCACCAGAGAGGTTAAAAACTAGGGAGGCATTCTTAACGTCTTGCGGGATACCACTCCCAGGCAGTTCAGTAATTGGCTAGACACTTTTTTAGTCCTGAATTAAGAAGGTGGTGAGTCTTCCTCTTTTCAAGCCCCACGCCTTCAGGCTGGGGTTAGTGACTGACTTGCTGTTGATTGTTGAATTTTTTCAGCTTGGCAGTAAAACTTGGGCGGTGCTTCTGGAAAGTATTTGAACAAAGCCGGACACAGCCAGCCTTCGAGATTTTTCGATTCCCACCGATACCAGTTACCGCCGTATTCTGCTTTCAACCACAGCATTTCTGCTTGATATCCGGGAAATGGATTGGCTGAAAATAAGAGTCGGAAACCTCGATCGGCATTGGGAATGTCTGCGACAAGCGCTTCAATCATTTGGGGGACGCCCTGAACAAATGGTTCTCGGACAAGTCCGACTCGCTCGTCGTCAAAAACCCAGGTGTATTGTTCGCGATAGGGGTAAATTACCATCATGGCATTTGCCATGGTATTCTCCTCTTTTTATTTCGTTTCTTTGGTCTGCGAAAATGCAAGTCTTGATACATTATATTCTGTTGCCCCGGAGTTGTGCACTATCCGATTTGACAACCCTGTTTTAACTTGGGAAAGCGGGCGGGTGATTTACAAGCTTTCCTCGGCGTGGCCTCCTTGGTGCAGTTAGCGGGCGCTCGGGCTTTATAACCGTTTTTTTACTTGCTTTATTTTAGGTAAATGGTGGCTATTTTCAAGATGGTTAAAGGTGATTTTTGGCAGGATTTTTCGCTTTAATTGTCACTGTTTTTATACCATTATTACGTTGGTAGTAAGCAATGCAAGTCCTTATTCATTCCTGGGGAGAGGACGGTGCCCTCACTACGAACCTATGACTGTTTTTAGTTGGGTGTTACAGCAGATTCTACGTTTATGAAGTACACCCGCCTATCGTTCGATTCCCGTAGGGACACGGCACTGCCGTGTCCCTAAACTCCATAAACCTGGAATATGCTGTATGTTTTTTGGGTGGAATACCCAGCTCAAATTCTCGTCAGCTCAACCAGCGCCTTAGCCAAATATGCGTACTGCGGCAAAGTATTGTAAAACTGAGCCGAAATCCTCACCAACTGCTTGCTAGAATCCGGCCAAGGAATCACCGGAACTTCAATTTTAAAAATCTCCCACAGCGCCTCTTGCAAAGGTGCAATTCCTCCCTTTGCAACCGTATCAGACTCGGAGTCTGCCAGTGGCACAACTGCCATCGAACCCACCATTTCATCGGGACAAGGCAGCGGCAAATCTAATTTATCTGCCAATATTTGTCTTCCAGCCAATGCCAAAGCATGATTTTTTGCCATCAATTCTGGCCAGCCGCCGCTCAACAAAGAACCCATAAAATCAATGGCCACAGGGACGCACAAATAGGGACTCGGATCGACCGTTCCCATCCAGTCAAATTCCAATTGAAAGCGCGATTTATCAGTGCGGGGCGAATTAGCACCGTGACTGATCGTAGTTGGTCGAATGGCATCTTGCTTGTCGCGCCGCACGTACAAAAAGCCCGCACCTTTTGGCGCGCACAGCCATTTGTGGCAATTTCCCGTATAGTAAGCCGCGCCAATTTCATCTAAATTCAGCGCTACCATTCCCGGCGCGTGAGAGCCGTCTACTAATACATCTACGCCACGGTTAGCTAACTCGCCCACTAATTTTTTGATGGGAAAAATCAAACCTGTTTGGCTCACAACGTGGTCTAATAAGGCTAACTTTGTTTGCGGTGAAACGCACTTAATTATTGCTTCAATAATTTGTTCTGGCGACTCAATTGGAAATGGGACTTCTGCTACTATTACTTTAGCTCCTGTACGCTCGGCTACAAAATTAAGTGTGTTGCGGCAAGCGTTGTATTCCTGATTTGTAGTTAGCAATTCGTCGCCCGGAGCAAAATAGAGCGATCGCAAAACTGCATTGACTCCCGTCGTCGCATTCGGCACAAAAGCCAAGTCATCCTCAGCCGCACCGATAAATGCTGCTAACTGATTTCTCGCATTATCCAACAGCGGCTCAAATTCCCGCATTAAAAAGCGCAAAGGTTCTCTTTCCAGTTGTTCCCGAAAACTGGTTTGCGCTTCCAGTACGGGAATCGGACAAGCCCCAAAAGAGCCGTGATTGAGGAAAGTTATATCGCGATCGAGCAACCAATATTCGTTAATCATTAGTAATTAGTCAGTAGTCAGTAGTCAGTAGTCATTAGTCATTAGTCATTAGTCAGTTAACTGTTAACTGTCAACTGTCAACCGTCAACCGTCAACCATTTTACCTTTTAATTGCTCAAACTCTGCTAATGTATTGCAATTCGATAACATTACTGCTTCTTGTTCCCCTACAGGTAGAGGGATTGCGGGGATTTGATTTAACCACACTTGAAAGGAACGTCCCCCTCGGTCAATAAAACTTTGCAAACTGGGCAGAGATTGTTGGCGGTAGAAGGCGCATAAAGGCTCCCAGCGCGAATTTTGATAAGGCACAACTGCTAAAGTTGATTGGGGAAAGTCTGTTAACTGACTTGCCCAATTTTGAATAATCTGAGCATTCAACAAAGGCAAATCGCAACCTAACAGTAAAATCCACTCGGCGGCTATTTCTTTCAATCCCTGAGTCAATGCAACCAATGGCCCGCAGCCTGGATTGTACTCTACCAGAAATTGGGATGTTTCGGTTAAGGTCGATCGATAGCGATCGGGCCAAGCAGTCAGAACATAAACTTCGGGGGTTACAACGGCTGCAACTTCCAACGCCCGCTGCAAGAGGGATTTGCCCTCAATTTCCAGCAGAGCTTTATCCCTGCCCATCCGCGAACTTTGACCGCCTGCAAGCACAATTACTGCAATTTTATGATTAGTCATTAGTCAGTAGTCAGTAGTCAGTAGTCAGTAGTCAGTAGTCAGTAGTCAGCAGTCAGTAGTTATCGCAAGAATTGCCTGTTTTGAACAGGCAAGATGCCTGTTCCACAATAATTATTGGAGATGTCTAGTAGTCAGTAGTTAGTAGTCAGTAGTTAACGGTCAACGGTCAAGGGTCAACTGTCAACTGTCAGTAGTCATTCTCAACTCAAAACACTAACGGCTTGGCTAACTTCCTCAAGTTTTTGCACGACTTTACCGCTGCTTAATAAACTTTCCGCCTCAATTAAACCCGAGTTTACATCCAAACAAACTCCGCTGCGCCACAGATAAAATCCGCCGTTCCAGATAGCAGACTGCATTAATTCTGACGGTTTTCCCAGCAACACTTCCTGCATTTGTTTTAATAACTCAGATGCTGATTCAAAGGCCGGATTGGTGCTGCTAAAACCGTAATTTCCGTGAGCCAAAAGCACTCGCTCGAACTCAGTGTCCGGCTTAGCAATGCCGATAATCGCAGTACGATCGCGCGGCAAATCGCAGCTTCCCTCCAATCCTTTGACTGTGGTATAATTTTTGATTCCCCGCAACTCAAAGGCTTTTTGAAACATACCTTCTGTCGGTGGGTGGACGTAGCCGGAGATGACGTTAACGTCGCCGGCACAGGGACACCACATCAACTCCATTGTCGAAAAAGGTGGCCGTTTGCCGATTTCGCGGCGGTAGGGTACTAAAGCGGCGGCTTGAGGAAAATGCTTGGGAAGGTAAACAAAACCTAAACCCGTACTGTCAAAAACTTGTTGGACTTTTTCTAAACGGAGTTTTCTCCAGTCTACTCCCAAACCGCGCCAAATTTCAATCAGGGGAATGCCTTCCTTGGTTGGCATTGTCTCCCCCCCGTGCATGAGGGTTGGGACGCCCCTAGCGGCTAAAATTAGGGCGGTTATTGGGCTAACTGGAGCCGTGCGCGATCGCCCGTCGTAAGCAACGCCAAACACGGCCGCGGTAGAGACGGAAAACCCTTTTTCTCGGTTTGGGGGGGCAAGCATAGGCCCCAATTCTTCATAAGCATCGAGCATTCCGGCTAATTCTTCCCCAGTGGGCCGTTTAATGCGGTGGGAAATCATAAAAGCTCCGATTTGAGCCGGTGTTGCTTCTTGCAGCAGCATCATCCGCGTGGCTGCTGCTGCTTCGGAGCGAGTTAAATTTTCTCCTGTGTGTATTCCGCTGCCAATTTTTCGCAGCAATTCTCTAAAGGCGTCACTCATAACTTTTGAAGTTGGTAATTGGTAGTTGCTAGTTAGTAATTGGTAGTTAGTAATTGGTAATATTTGAACCGTTTTAAATTTAAAATTCCGAACTATCAATTCAAAATTATTTGAAAAATAGTACGCGAGCAAGATGCTCGCACTACAAGGATTCTGATCTCGATCGATTTTGCGACTGATTTAGGACTGCTATATCAATTCAAAATTATCGAATTAACTGCCTGATTTTTCTAGCTTGATTACATCAAAAGGCGGCACAAATTCGCGTACCAGATTCCAGAAATGGGCGATCGGCGGAATTTGCATTCGATCGTGAGTTGTCACCAACACCACTTCGCGAGTCCAAGTCGGATCGATCTGAGAGGTTGTACCATTCTCAATAAGCCTTTTAGGAACAGGCAAGATGCCTGTTCCACAAGAAAATTCATCTCTTGTGGAACGGGCATCTTGCCCGTTCTTAAGAATGGTGCAAGATGTTAGATCGATCGCCGATTGACCGATCGCCGAAACCTTGGAATTTGCACTCTCGCTGGCGATCGACCGAATTGCTAAAGTGCGATCGCCCTTCGCGTCCACCAAAGCTGAATGCGGGAGCAAAGCAATCAATTCTCCCTGTCGCACCACACCCCGAAAAGCATCGAGAGTGTTGAGTTCCAAAACAGCATGAAGTTTAGCACCCATGCGTCCAAATTGTTCTTGCACCATCCGCTGCATTCCGTACCCGTCCTTAAACACCACTTGCGGGTAACAAATCAATTCCGACCAAGGTACTCGATCGTACTTGGCCAAGGGATGACCCGCCGCCATCAGCACCTCGATCGGCTCACTGTAGAGCATCTCAACCAACATTTCCGGGGCTTGAGTAAAATAGCGGTTGTTCATCACCACCGCTATGTCCACCAAACCGTCTTTGAGGACTTTCAGAGCTCGATCGCTGCCCAAGGAAGTCACCCGCAACTGCACGTTAGGATAGTCGTGGCAAAACTTTTGCAACACAGGCGGCAAATAAGCAGCACAAACCGAGTGAATCGCAGCCACGCACAATTCCGGCTGCTTTCCCGCCAGCAAGTCTCCCAATTCTTCAGCAGCATTTTGCCAAGTCTGACAGATTTTGCGAGCGTGAGGCAGCAGGCATTCTCCCCCCACAGTCAGCTTCGCGTGGGTTGTGCGGTGAAACAGCGACAAACCCACTTCCGCTTCTAATCCCTGCACTTGGCGGCTAATAGTCGATTGGGTAACGCCGCACTTCCGGGCCGCTTGCTGAAAGCTACCGGTTTCAGCAACTGAAAGAAATGCTTGAAGCTGCTCTAAGCGCATGGATGTTTAATTCGAGATGGTTTCAGACATTTTCCTCGAAGATCATCAGTGACATTAACCCATTTACTATAAGAATTTAGTAGACGTTGATACAGGTACAGATTAGTTTTGATTCCGGGGCAAGACTTGCCAAGGCATTAGCAATTGACACTCCCCCGCAAGATAGATGCGGGGATGCTTGGCTGTTTCTTTGTGTATAAACTAGGAATTAGCGAGTCAGCAACACAAGTGCAAGTACGATCGATCGCACAGGAAAGCCGAAATGCTGCAATTTCTTAAGATTATGTCATTTAACCACAATTTTATTCCCCAAGGTGGATGTTGCCAGTGGCAACCGCAGTTGATGGGACTGCAGGCGGTAAGCGATTTGTTAATTGCCTTGGCTTATTACTCAATTCCAGCGATGCTGACATACTTTGCCAGGAAGCAGCGGGACGTGCCTTTGAGCAAGGGGTTTGTCCTATTGGGAGCCTGGTTTTTCTGGGGCGGGACAACTCACCTGATGCAGGTTTGGATGCTGGGGCATCCCAGCTACTTGCTGTCAAGTTCGATCGCCGCCGTGACGGCTGTCATCTCTGTGTGGGCTGTAGCGGAAGTGATGCCCTGGTTTTCTCAAATGTTGGCTTTGGCTGGGGCGGCCTCTATTCCAGCAAATACAGCGCTGGAAACTGAAAAGGTCGATCGACCGCAAGCCGACTCTGCTATTAAAAATTTGGTCGCATCCCCCACAACCGAACTCCAGCAAATTAACGAGCAATTGCTTGCAGAAATAACGCAGCGCGAGCTAGTCGAAGAACTCCTGCTTGACACTGTAGACAAGCTGCAAGAAAGCCAAGAACGCTTCCGCGTTTTTCAGGAATTATCTCTAGACGGATTTAACGTGTTTCGCAGCATTCGCGACGAATCGACAATTGTGGATTTTGAATGGGAATACGTCAATCCCGCAGCGGCAAAAATTCAGCAGAGTACCCCAGAAGAATTAATCGGCAAGCGATTGCTGCAAGTGCTGCCCGGCCATAAAGATAACAATTTGTTCGACCGTTACGTGCAAGTTTTAGAAACAGGAATTCCCCTCGATACCGAGATTTCTTACAACAGCGAAGGCATTGTCGGCTGGTTTCGGATTATGACCGTTAAGTTGGGCGACGGCATTGCTATTTCTTTTAGCGATATTACTGGCCGCAAACAAGTAGAAGCATCCCTGCGCGACGCGCTGCAAAAACTCACTTCTCATTTTGAAAATACACCCCTAGCGGTGATAGAGTGGGATGATAAATTTCGCCTCAGCGGGTGGTCGCCGGCGGCCCAGAAGATTTTTGGGTGGAATGCAACAGAAGTTTTAGGCAAGCATTTTAGCGAATGGAAATTTATTGGTGAGGGCGAGGTTGAAGATGTACAATCGGCAATTTATAGTTTAAAAAACCAAGAGGCTCGGTGCAATGTTGTTCGCAACAGCAATTATAATAAGTGCGGTTCGCTGGTGCACTGCGAGTGGTACAATTCGGCTTTTTACAGCGATTCGGGACAGTTGATATCGGTGCTGTCTCTGGTTTTGGACGTGACGGAACGTTTTAAATTTCTGGAAGTGCTGCGACAGTCTGAAGAGCGGTTTCGGATTGCTGCAGAAAGTGCCAGCGATTTGATTTACGAATGGGATATCGAGACCGGGATCGTGCTGTGGTTCGGTCACGTAGACGAACATTTGCAGTACGAAAAAGGCGGATTTCCTAGGACGAGAGCAGCTTGGAACAGTATCTTGCACCCGATCGACCGCGATCGAGTCCTGGCTGCGGTCGATCGGTATTTGAGCGCGCCAGACAGTTCTGTCGCCCCATTTTTTCAGGAATACCGCGTGCAGTGCCAGCGCGGCGGCTATCTCCACTGGATCGATCGGGGCAAAGCAGTGCTGGACAAACAAGGCAATCCTTGCAAATGGATCGGCGCGATTAGCGACATCAGCGATCGCAAAGAAGCCGAAGAACAGCGGAATCGGGCATTGGCGCGGGAACAGGCGGCCCGCCGCGAAGCCGAAGCCAGCGAACACCTTTACCGCGTCCTCGCTGAAGCCATCCCGCAAATAGTTTGGACTGCCAGACCCGACGGCTGGGTAGACTACTACAACCAGCGCTGGTTTGAATATACCGGCTTGACGCTTGCGGAAACTCAAGGCTGGGGGTGGCAGCCAGTTTTGCATCCAGATGACGTGGAAAACGGCCTAGAACGCTGGAATACCTCCGTGCAGACGGGGGGGACTTACGAGGTGGAATACCGCTTTAAACGGGCATCTGACGGGGCTTACCGCTGGCATCTGGGTCGAGCATTGCCCGTGCGGGATGCTGAGGGGAAAATCATCAAGTGGTTCGGGACTTGTACCGATATTGACGATCGCCAGCGAGCGACCCAAACAGCCGATTTCCGCGCGCGAGCTTTGGCTTTGCTGTCGTCGGCTTCCCTGGATTACCAGGAGGCGCTGCAAGGTTTGGCAGATTTAGCAGTCCCGGAGCTGGGGGATTGGTGCTGCGTGCATTTAATCGAGCCCGACGGCTCGATCCGCTTGCAAGCAGTTGCTCACTCCGATCCGAGCAAAGTCGCTCTGCTGTGGCAAATCGACCGCCGCTTGCCCGTAGACCCCCAGGGACGCCACGGAGTAGCAAAGGTGCTGCGGACTGGGGAGTCGAAAATCTACCCAGAAATACCCGACTGGGCGATCGAGGCGGTTGTCTCGGACAGGGATCTGCTGAAAGTGCTGCGCTCCCACACCCCGCTGTCGGCAATCTGCGTGCCGCTGATGGCTCGCGGGCGGACGCTGGGAGTGATTTCGCTGCTGTGCGGGGAGTCCGGCCGCCGCTGCGGCGAGGGCGATTTAATGTTGCTGGAGGATTTGGCGCGGGATGCGGCGGTGGCGATCGACAATGCGCGGCTTTACCGGGAAGCGGCGGAAGCCAACCGGATTAAAGACGAGTTTTTGGCAACGCTTTCTCACGAGTTGCGGACACCTTTAAACGCGGTTGTGGGCTGGGCCCAGATACTGCGACAGCGCAAGTTGAGTGCCGAAAAAACGGCTGTGGCTTTGGAGACTATCGAGCGAAACGGGCGGTTGCAGACTCAGATGATTGAGGATTTGCTGGACGTTTCCCGGATTGTGAGCGGCAAAGTGTGTTTGAAGCTGCGCCCCGTGGATTTGGTGCCGATTGTAGAAACCGCAGTGAAGGCGCTGAGCCCTGATGCTGAAGCTCGGGGAGTTGAATTGGCGAGTTTTTACGGTGAAGGGGTGAGCTTGGTGACGGGCGATGCTACTCGTTTGCAGCAGGTGGTGTGGAATTTGCTCTCGAATGCGATTAAGTTTACGCCACCGTCGGGTCGCGTGGAAATCAGGCTCTCGGAGGAGGGGGAACCGCGAGGAGCGGGTAGCGCCCTGTTGTCTCCTCGCTCTCCAGTTCACTCTGTGAAGATCGCCGTCAGCGATACGGGAATTGGCATCAGCAAGGAGTTTTTGCCGTTTGTGTTCGATCGCTTCCGCCAAGCTGACAGCAGTTCTACGCGCAATTACGGCGGTCTGGGATTGGGATTGGCGATCGTCCGCCATCTCGTGGAACTCCACGGCGGCACTGTCTGGGCTGAAAGTCCCGGGGAAGGACTCGGCTCGACTTTCGGAGTGCGGCTGCCAATTGAGCAGAGCTAAAGTTTTGATTTTTTAGTTATCGAGTTCAAAATTAAATATTTAAGTTCTACTTAAGGTGCTTATGGCGCACCCTAAATTTGCGGCGGTTTCCGCTCTTATGCAATACAATTAATAAGCTGTTCTGCATTTAAATTGTATCTTAAAAAACAATCAAACTCTTGTGGGGAGTAGGGGTTGGGCGTCCCGCCCGCCTTGAATATACAATTCAAATGCGCGACAGCTTAACAATGAGATATCACTGGGTAGTCAAAGCTAATGAAAGCATATTCGCTCGATAATAGCTGCTCTTAGTCAGGATGATGAAATTGTTCGTGCTTTCACGACTTTTACCGTGACTTTAGCATTGAGTTTTTTAGCATAAAGTTCAATGCTGACTATTTTCCGCAACCCTAAACTGCTGTATTTGCTAACAATAACCTGTTTGGGGATTGGGATTGGTGCTTTGTGGGAAGTTGCCGAATGGACGGCTGGTATTGTTCTCTCAACCGAAGTGATTGAGAGCCTGAATGATACGATTATTAATTTGATTGTGGATAGTTTGGGAGCTGCAATAGCTGCCCTAACGGGCTTATGGACGCTGCAAGAATGTATGCGCCCTGGTGTGGCAGTTGGGAATCAAGCATCTATCGCCAATAGTACGATCGATCGCACTTAACTGAAACTATTATCATAACTTTTCCCTCAATCATCTTCCATCAGGTGGATATTTTCTTATGGCATTAGACAGATGACAAGGTTGGGCTACTTAGATTAAATTAAGATAGAAGCCAGATTTTAAAATGTTGAACAGGGGCAATAGACCTTTTACCTAAGTCAATTTTTAAGATTTTAAATTTCCATTGTTGCAATTGTTGCAAGAAGAAATTGATGGTTCAGAACCGGGAGGATTTTAGGAAAATCAAATCAACCACAATAACAGTGGCTCTGTTGAGTTCAACCTTTTATTTACCGGAAATTGCCTAAATCAGTTCCCAAACATCAGGAATCCTGCCTGTGCTGAACAGAGTTTTCTGGAGAAGTCTAATAGCTAACCACAAGGCGATCGCTGGCGACAGGAAGACAAGCAGAACCTCTTTCTTACCTCGTTTTTTTTGACGTTCAATTCAGCAATAAGGTGTATATCATGAATCAACCAGAATCCTTGCCGCAACCGATGACCCAAAGCGAATTCGTCGCAACTTTTCGCTTGTTCAGTCGATTTAGCTTCTGGATACAGTTATTCTTGGGTGCTGTTTCCGGCATTGTTTTATTTTTTGCTGTGTTGGGTCGCAACATGAGCGAGCAAACTAATAATAATGCAGGTATTGGTTTCGGGGTAGTTTTAGCAATACTTGGCATTTTATTGCTGTGCTTTAGAATTTTTTGGGATTTTCGCTATAGGCTTTTAGGCCGACTTTTGCACGCCGAAAATTCCGAGGTATATCCCAGCAAAGAACATATTACTCACACCTTACGGATTGGATTAGTTTCTAGTTTGGTGGGGGTATTAATCGCGTTTGTCGCTTCTGAAGAAACAGTTGCTGTAGTCCTAGCGAAAACTCTCAGTCAACCGCAAGCGATGGCAGCTTATGCGCCGGAAAATGTGATTCGTTCCCTAGATATTTTTGTGACGCTGGCAAACGTCAATCTGATTGGCGCTCATTTTTTTGGAGCTGTTACTTCTCTTGGGTTACTTAATTGGGTAGAAGATTAGTTGGCAGCATTAGCGATCGCTAAAGGTAAACACAACTCCTATGTCGTCAGGACTTACAAGGGCTGGCACATTTAACTAAGGTTTGTGGCAAAGCACTGTCTTGGCGAAAGAGAGCGAAGACAGCGCATCTACAAGCTAAACAAGTTGGCTATTTGGATGAACATCTAATCTGAAATTGGCAGCGATCGCTTCTGCTAATAGAAATCTGCCCGATCGACCGTTTTTTAATTTTAAAAATCTAATTTATTAATATTGACAGATATTTCATCGACCTTTAGATAGATAGATTTTGACTCTAGCCAAACAGGACTTAGGCTCATATTCCGAAAGATGAGCTATACCCGTGGCATTCAGCTTCCTAAATCACCCTCCGCAAATCCTCTCGCTCTTAATTCTCCGGCCATTCTTGCAGGGCGATCGCAATTCCCTCTCTCAATCCCAGTTCCAGATTTTGTTGCTTAACTAAACTTTCTAATTGCTGCTTTATCTCACCACCACCTAGCTGTTTCAGCGCTGATAAACTGTGCAGCCTGACGCTGTTGTCTGGGTCTGCCAACAGTTTAATTAGGACATCTAGCGCTCTCATCTCTCCTAATTGCCCTAACCCTAAAGCTAAAGATTGTTTGATTCCCACGGACTGCACGGCGGGATGATGGCTTGCGAGCAAATCGATCGTAATTTCAGCAGCTTTCGCTTTTAATTCCGGCTTTGACCCTCGCCCTAAAACAGTGACAATCTCTTGACAAACAGGAGAGTTTGTGTTATCCAATTCGGCAATTAAGGTTTGCTGCAAATATTCTAAAGCGGTTGCAGTTTCCATCCAGCTTAAGGCGCGCACAGTTTCGATTTGCAATTCAACCGGAGTTGTGGGCTTTTGCAGCAATTCAAATAAAGCGGCCGCCGCCGCATCGGTTTTCAGACGCCCAAGAGCGATCGCCGCTTGCTGGCAAACTTCTAATCGGATGTCCGAAAGCAAAGGTTTGAGCAAGTTAACTAAATCTAATTCTGCATCTAAATAGGCGCGTACTCCGAGAGCTCGCACCGCTTCTTTTCGGACTGCTGTCGCCGGATCTTTGAGCGCGGATACCAGTACCGGCGGGATGCGGGAGTCGTGAAAGCTGCTCAGGGCCTCGATTGCGTGCGCCCGCACCGCAACTTGAGAGTCTCCGACTACGCTCAACAGCGGTGCGATGGTTTCGGTGCGCCGAATTTGGGCGAGTGCTGCTGTTGCAAATTCTCGCGAGTCTTCTTGTAGTAGGAGATTTGCTAGGGATTCTATGGCTGTCGGGCCGAAATTCCCTAGGGTTTCGGCGGCGATTTGGCTCAATTCTTCCTCGGAATTTTTGATTAATTTGACTAAAGCTTGCATCACTTCCGGGCGATCGAACTTTCCGAGAATGCGGGCGGCGAACCACCTGGGTTCTGTGTCTGCGTCTTCGTCTTCGAGCACGGCAATTAAAGGTGCGATCGCCCCATTTCCCAGATTGGGCAATACTTTAGCAATTTCCCAGCGGTCTTGAAAATCGCCCCATTCTAAGGCTTGTATTGCTAAACTGACAGCTTGCTCTAAAATATGTTGTTCCTGTGGCAGGCTGCCCTTGGCTGTCACTTGCTGCAAGCATTCGACTAGCCCAGCCCAGTTTTGGCGATCGGCAGCGACTTGCGCTTGTTCTAAAATATTAGACATGATTTTAATTTAGTTGCGATCGAGAAGCGAGATTGTTTGCTGCTAGCTCAGAGCCGGAGGTACTTTTTAGGAATCTTTTGCTAAAATTATCCATTTTTTGACATTTTTGTCAATCCATCATAACTGGTAAAATGGAAGTAAAGCATTAATTTCATCCAGTTAAGGCATCAAGCTATACTTTTTGTAATTAAAAACACTTTATATTCCTCATTAAAAATTAACAAATGAAGAAAGCTCTACTTTTAGTAAACCAGCACTCCCGAAAAGGGCAAAAGCTATTATCTCAAGCCACGAGAGAATTAAAAGCACTGGGTTTTGAGTTAATTGTAGAATCTACCGAACACGCCCGCGAACTTCCCGACACAATTCGCCGCTACCAAAATCGAGTCGAATTAGTAATAATCGGCGGCGGCGACGGCACTCTCAACGCGGCCATAGAAGGTTTGATAGATACCAAGTTACCCTTGGGGATTTTGCCGATGGGAACTGCTAACGACCTAGCCCGCACTCTGGAAATTCCTACAGATTTATCCGCAGCTTGTCAAGTAATTGCCAGCGGTCAAGTTCGGCTAATAGACTTGGGTTGGGTGAACAGCAAGCATTTTTTTAATGTGGCGAGTTTGGGATTGAGCGTGGAAATTACCCAGCGGCTGACTAAAGACGTAAAGCAGCGTTGGGGAGTTTTAGCTTATGCTTTTACTGCTTTGCAGACACTTTTGTCAGCGCGACCGTTTCGAGCAGAAATTAGGGTTAACAACCAATCTTTTAATGTTAAAACTATTCAAATTGCCATTGGCAACGGCCGCTATTACGGCGGTGGCATGACAGTCGCCGAGGATGCCACAATCGACGACAAGCGACTGGATTTGTACAGTTTGGAAATAAAAAACTGGTGGGAAATCATTGCTTTGCTGCCAGCTATGAGGCAAGGAAATCATACGACTTGGCCTAACGTTCGCGCCTTGCACGCTCAAGAATTTGAGGTTAATACTAGCAAACGCCGTCCGATTAATACCGACGGTGAAATCACAACTCACACGCCTGCAAAATTCCGAGTGATTCCTAAAGCTTTAGCAGTTATAGCTCCTTCATAACTCACAACTAATATAATTATGTTGTGGAACAGGCATCTTGCCTGTTCATATATAATTATGTTGTGGAACAGGCATCTTGCCTGTTCATATATAATTATGTTGTGGAACAGACATTTTGCCTGTTCATATATAATTATGTTGTGGAACAGGCATCTTGCCTGTTCATATATCAGCCACGGGCAAGATGCCCGTGCCACAATCAATCACTTAATAATCACCTCCAGCGCCGTATTGCCACGCTTCAACTAATCGGTGAAAATAGTATTGCTGTTCGGGTGCTAATTTTTTTACCTGCGGTTCTACTGCTTTCCCCAAAGGCTGCAATCCCGTATAAATTCCTAAATTTACATAATGAACCATCCAATCGAGCAAATTAGCTATTCCTACCTGCGGAATAATTTTCATAACCAATCCGGGATGGCTAATTGCTGTTTTCAACAGAGTTTTTGACAAAGCCGGAAACAGCACGATATCCTGAAGAAACGGCTTGAGCACCGGTTCTCCCAACTCTTCCATTACCTGAAATACGGCCGCCAAAAGTTGATTGATTTGATTGGGGTCTATTTTTTGATTCATCGCAGCACTCATCGAACGCTGAAACAACCAGGTAACTGATAGATTCGGCTGGTAGGGTTGCAAAAGTGCGAGGGAATTTTTGTCTAGACTTTCGCTTGTCAAAGCTTCGTCAATTCCTAGAGTCAAGCGTTTGAGGTGGCGCACCATTGCGCCGAAACCGCCGAAGCTGAGGGGAGATTGGCTGCCGCTGCTGTCTCCGACTGGGAGTATGCGATCCCAAGGCGTTTTGAGAGGACTTTGGCGATAGCAGGGGAAGAATCCGTAGAGTGCTCTTTGGAATTTTAACTGTTCGAGTTCGACGTTTTGATATTGGGGAAGCAAGCGCAAATATTCTTCAAATAATGTTTCTAAACTGAATCTTTCTGTGTCGGCGTCTATGTAGGTAAATAAGTAGGTGGTGCGGCCGTCTCTGGCTGGAAAGGCTTCCCAAAAATATTGGCACTGATTTTGTATTGGGGTGAAGGATGCAAATATGTCGCCCGTGTCGTTTTTGGGAAATCCTCGAGCGCAACTGCCGACTACTAAACATACGGCGTCGGGTTTTTTGCCTTGTCTTGCTTGGCGGACAATGGGGGAGAAATGTCCCATTGCATCTAGAAATAATCTGGTTTTAAATATTTTTGTAGCAGCTTGTTCGTCGGTACTTGCAGATTCTACTGCGACTCCATCAGGGTGAATTGTTGCTGTTTTAAATGGTGTATTTTCAAAGAGTTTTCCTCCTGATTTTAGAAATCGCTGCTTGAGGGTTTCGAGGAGGTAAACTGGATCTATTCCGATGTTTAGTACGCCCGAAATCCAGATGTCGGGGGTGTTGGCAAAGCTGATGCGGGCTGGGTTGTATTCGGTGGCGATCGCCTTTTCAATCTCTTCAACAGATAGCAAATTTAGTTCTAAGAATGCGTCTAATTCTTTGCGAGAAATGTTCCATTCTTGCTCGCGGCCTCGCAGGATGCCGCGTTCTAGCAAGGCTACTCGCCAACCCCGCACGGCTAAGGCTGTACCGATTAATATTCCTAGGGTTCCGCCGCCGATAACTATGTCGAAGTCGAGGGTTTCGAGGGGTTGTTGGCTGTGTTTGACTGCTTGGGGTGCTGGTGCGGTGTTTTGTTTGAGGTTTTCCCAGAGTCGATCGACCTTTCGCAAGCCTCCGAGGGCGTCTCCTGGGAGTTGGGAGAGGATTTGTTCGGTGAGGGACATCGGGTTTTAGTATTAAACAGTGGTTGATTTTCTATAATTTAGCTTAGATTAACATTTCCGACAGTTTCAGGGCTGACGCATGGGGTGGCGAGAATCCCGGTTTCTACGAAGTTTGGGCTGAGTAACGAGAAATCTACGAATCAACCGGGTTTATGAGGTTGGGAGTGCGATCGCCAACGGAGTTTTTATCATCATACAGAGAAACCCGGTTTCTGAAAAAAAACCGGGTTTCTACCCCTCGTCGGTAAGTATGGGGAATTATCTTCAATCAGCCGTGCTTAACTCTTCAACTCGCAGCCCATCGCACAAAATTCGCTCGCACACAATAGCACCCGTCTCCGCACTCCTGCAAACTTCTAACTGAGCGGACGGCAGCGCTTCAAACAAAAAACGTTCCCCCGGAAACACCGTCCGCTCAAAATACCAATTAGGAATATTTGTAATTCGAGCGATTTGCACTTTGCTAGTATTATTTAGATACCAACACAAAATACGCGCATGAGGTTCGGAAATTACCTGAGTCAGTGTCAAATTCATCTTTTTAACTTGTGGGTAAACTTGTGCGAGCGATAGGCGACTGGTCTCAACTTATTATAGCATATAACCACTCAAAACAAAATTTTTTCTACATTTTTTCTACATTGTTTGGCTTAATTAATAAATTTAGCAGGGGAAACATCAGCGCCTTCCAGGTATTCCCAAGAAGGTGCAAAAGCCGGCATTGCTAAAGTGCAAGATTTCCATCCTCCCCTAACAGGTGCGTTCAACAATTGACAGTGACCCACTGAACCTCTTGCCTGTTGGTAGTGACCGCAAAAATTACACTTGGAAGCCGGATTGCAGCCGCGCTCGCTAATTACAAGACAGGGCTGGTTTTGGGTTTGGTTGCGATCGATAGTTAAAGTGTTCATTAAATTACTTTTTAAATGTTCAGTCTTAAGTATGACGGCTGGAGTGCAGTCGCGGCGTCTATCTCAAGGCTTAGTTCGCCTTTAAGTTTTGTTTAGGGATCGATAGAAAATAGGGCATTTTTGACAATATAAAGCTAGGGAGCAATTGAATTTCATTCCTAGCCCATTGGCGGTCCCGGCTTTAGGGCCGATCGCGCTTGCCTGGGGATATACTTCCTCAGACAGAGCTAATTATCTTCGCCTAAGTTGCTGAACAAATCGGCTAAAATTGTATTAGAAAATAAAAAACCTTCGGGATCGCTCAACCTCAAATTGCCCGAAAACGGCAGTTTCGCGCCCTCGCCTAAAGTTGCGTGAAGCGGAGCTATCTCGTAGGGAATCGCCCCATCCGCAGTCATAATTTCCACCCATCCTTGCCGCCAGTACGGCTGCAAACAACGCCAAATTTTATCAACCGTTTGTTGAGTAAACTTTTGAGTCAGCGCCGACAGGCTAACTCCTTCTGCTAAACGCAAACCTAGCATCAGCGTTTCTAACAAAACGTCATTTTCTGAGACTTGAAAATTTTGCTCAATTTCTCGATCCATCTCTGGCTGGGTTTCCCCTCCAAGTTTTGGGGTAGCAGGGGAATTGAGGCGAGACATCGATCGCACCCACTGATAATATTCTTGAGTTTTGCGAGGCCTTGTCAACCTCCGGCCTTCCACGTAACTCGCCGCCCCCATTCCCAAACCGTAATAAGGGCGATTTTCCCAATAAACGCGGTTGTGGCGGCACTGATAGCCATCGCGAGCGTAATTAGAAATTTCGTAATGTTCGTAGCCAGCGTTGGTGAGAATTTCCCGCGCCAAACGGTACATTTGAGCAGCGGTTTCATCTGCTGGCAGCGGCTGCGCGCCTGCTTGAAAGTAGCGCCCGAAAGCAGTTCCCTGTTCAACAATTAAGTCGTAACTCGACAGGTGAGTCGGGCTAATTTCCACCGCCGATTTCAGGGAAGCTTCCCACTGTTCTAAAGTTTGGTGCGGCAGTCCCGAAATCAGGTCTAAACTGAAATTGACAATACCAGCCGATCGCACTATTTCTACTGCTTCAAAAATTTCGGCTACAGAGTGCGATCGCCCGCAAGCTTGCAGCAATTCATCCTGAAAAGCTTGCACTCCCAAACTAACTCGATTTACTCCCGCCGCTGCATATCCCCGCAACTGTTCTAAAGTAAACGTACCCGGGTCTATTTCTATAGAAATTTCTGCCCCAGCAGCAATCCCAAATTTACGATCGATAGTCTCTAAAATATTGCTCAACTGACTGACAGAAAGCAGCGAAGGCGTGCCGCCGCCAAAAAAAACTGTTTTCAGAGATGCGCCTAAATTTGGAGTTTCTTGAATTTCTTGACACATTACGGCAACGTATTGCACAATTGTCCCGGAATTCTCGCCATTTTTGCGATCGCCCACCACAAAAACCGGAAAATCGCAGTAGTAACAGCGGCGGCGACAAAAAGGTACGTGCAGATAAGCCGAACTAGGAATGCCGGAATTTGCCACTTGCACGCTTTTTTTTAATTCAAATGTTAAATAATCTGTGGTAGGGTGCATTATATATCAAGCCAAAAGTGCAAGTTCAAATCTAAAGTTTTAATTAAACCGTCATGAATAATTATGTATATTATGACATTTTCTTAGTAAAAACGCGCTGCGAACGATGGCGTCCCGCCCCGCAAGCTACGGCTCTTTACAGTTTAACCTCAACTAATTTCGAGCCGCAGCAATTCCCAAACAGACCGCAGGGCGGTCTATTCGCAGCTCGTGCCCGGCGATCGGCGGGCCGCGCTCTCCGGCCGCGAAGCTCGATCGCACATCCCCCAAAGGGGACAACCGCGAAATATAAGTTTATAAAAATCCCTCAGTAAATATAGCGATATCCGACCAAAAGATGAACACAAGTATCAGCACTGGAAAGATATAATGTGAATAAATTCATAAACCTAGAACAATGCTAGATGCAATCATAATTATCTCATTCGTAATCGCAGGCGGAGGGATCGGCTATTACGGAGTCGAACTCCTGCCGATCGAGCTGCTGGAGCAAGTTACAAATATACAAGGTTTAAGTTCTGTACTAGGCTCGTTTGGAGCATTAATCGGCTTCGTGCTCGGATTAGTGGCTCAAACAACCTACCGCCGGGTGGAAAAGCAAGTCGGCGATATGCCGGTGGAGATGCTGCTGACGCGGGCGATCGGCTTAATCATCGGACTGCTAGTAGCGAACTTAATGCTGGCTCCGCTATTCCTGCTGCCAATTCCCCGCGAGTTCGGCTTCATCAAACCTCTAGTCGCAGTCTTGGGCAGCGTCATGTTCGGCTTCACAGGCGTCAGCTTGACAGACACTCACGGCCGCGCTTTCTTGCGGCTGATCAACCCCAAAAGCTTAGACACAGTGTTGGTAGCCGAAGGTACTTTCAAACCAGCAAGTGCCAAAGTTGTCGATACTAGCTGCATTATTGACGGCCGGATTGAAAACCTGCTAGAAACAGGTTTCCTCGAAGGTCAAATTATTATTCCGCAATTCGTTCTCCAAGAACTGCAACTGGTAGCTGATTCCGCCAACGATCAAAAGCGAGTGCGCGGGCGCCGCGGCTTAGATGTACTCAACCGCATCAAAGAAACATATCCAGAACGGATTCAAATTCACTCGGCCGACTACGAAGATATTGCCACAGTCGATGCTAAATTAGTCCGATTCGCTTTGGATATCGACGGCATTTTGCTCACCAACGATTACAACTTATCGAAAGTAGCTACCGTCCAAAAACTGCCGGTTTTGAATATCAACGATTTGACTCATGCGGTGCGCCCCACTTATTTACCGGGAGATACGATCGAACTCAAAATCCGCAAAGAAGGCAAAGAACCCTCTCAGGGAATCGGTTACTTGGATGACGGCACAATGGTTGTCGTAGAAGCAGGCAGCAGCTATGTCGGCGCCGAAGCCCGAGTCGTAGTCACCAGCGCCCTGCAAACTAGCGCTGGCCGCATGATATTCGCCCGCCCTCAAGAGTCCGTTATTGTTTGAAACTGAGTAACAATGGCCAGGGCAATCAGAATCAAATATTGCGATCGTTGTTCTCAATCTGCCCCGATTCTCTACCGCGCCCGGTATGACGAGTCGGGGCAGTGGTTTTTTTTGTGTCTTAAATGTTGGGAATTGGTAAGTAAAAACAATCCTTTTTACTTCTACGGCGGCACTTGGAAAGCCACCAAGAAAAAATAGCAATTACCAGCTTCTTCTTCTTTTCTCTTCCTTCGCGTCCTTCGCGTCTTCGCGGTTCAATCATATTCAAGATATAATTACAAATTATTCCAGTGATTCTGGAGTAATTAAAATCAACCAATCTCGATCGCATCTTCATACAATGTCTCGATCGCACAGCTAAAATTAACGCTAGCAAACTGAACTTCTTGTCCTTGACTGTAAGGATAAAGCACCCACAAACCCTCTGCATTCCGGCGAAAACACTCTACACTAACTCTTTCTTGATTGATTAATACATACTCTTGCAAACTTTCAGAAGTGCGGTAATCAGCAAATTTATCGCCTCTGTCGAAAGCCGCTGTTGTCGGGGATAAAACTTCGACAATTAAGCGCGGGTAGCGAATGAAATCTTCAGCAGCATTTCTGTCCCGTTCATCGCAAGTCACCGCGACATCGGGATAATAATAGAAATTTGATGCCTCAATCCGAACTTTCATATCTGCCATGTAAGTTATGAAGCCACTTCCTCGAAGATGATTTCTCAGCAAAATTGCTGCATTGAGACTAATGATAACATGAGCTTTGCTGGTCCCTGCCATTGCATAGATTTCACCTTGTCTGTACTCGTGTTTGATCGGGCTGACTTTCTCGCCTGCTAAATAGTCTTCGGGGGAGACGTAGGTGTCGCTTTTACTTGCAACCATATAATTTTGAGGTTGGTGAGGATTACACTATTATAGCCGTAGCTTGCGGGGCGGAACGCGATCGCCCTTTTTCAGCTTTCCCCAAAGTTTTAACGCCGGCGCGGGGCCGGAAGCCTCGCGCTATTGCCATTTTGCGGTTGCGGTTTTTCTTGCAGCTTCATCGTCAAACTAACTCGCTTTAACTTCTCATTCACCTCCAAAACCCGCACTTTCACAACTTGCCCGACTTTAACAATCTGTTTGGGGTCATCTACGAAGCGATCGGCTAATTGAGAAACATGAACCAAACCATCTTGGTGCACTCCCACATCAACAAATGCTCCAAAGTTAGCTACATTCGTGATTATCCCTTCCAATTCCATCCCAACTTGCAAATCGGAGATTTCTTTGATTCCTGCTTGGAAAGTGGCATATTTAAACTCGGCTCGCGGGTCTCTTCCCGGTTTTTCTAGTTCGGAAATAATGTCTCGGAGTGTGGGCTCGCCGACTTTTTCTGTGACATATTTCTTGATATTTACAGTCTTGATTTTTTCTGATATTTGTGTTATTCCTGTGAGTGGCAAGTCTAAATCCTTGGCGATCGCCTGCACGACAGGATAACTTTCTGGATGAACTGCTGTATTGTCCAGAGGGTTTTCGCCGCCGCGAATGCGGAGAAACCCGGCTGCTTGTTCAAAAGCTTTGGGGCCGAGTTTGGGAACTTTCAGGAGTTGACGGCGATTTTTAAAGGCGCCGTTTTCGTTGCGGTAATTGACGATATTTTTGGCAACTGTTGCCGTCATTCCCGATACAAATGTCAGCAGTTCTTTCGAGGCTGTGTTTAAGTCAACTCCGACATAATTAACGCAGCTTTCGACTGTTTCGTCGAGTTTCTTTTTGAGCAGTTTTTGGTCAACATCGTGCTGGTATTGACCGACTCCTATTGATTTCGGGTCGATTTTCACGAGTTCGGCGAGGGGGTCTTGCAAGCGCCGTCCGATGCTGACTGCGCCGCGAACGGTGATGTCGAGGTCGGGAAATTCGGCGATCGCCACTTCGCTTGCTGAATAAATCGATGCACCGGATTCATTCACCATGACTTTAATCGGTTTTCTGTCCATTTCTGCCAAAACTTCCGAAACAAATTCGTCTGTTTCCCGGGAAGCTGTACCGTTGCCGATCGCGATTAATTCAATTTTATATTTTTCAATTAAATGCTTGACAATTTTACCAGCTTGCTGTCGCTGAGCTGCCGCTTGGTGGGGAAAAATTGCTTGATATTCTAAAAATTGCCCGGTTTCATCAAGGGCGGAAACTTTGCACCCCGTGCGAAATCCCGGATCGATCGCCAGTGTGGGTTTCATTCCCGCCGGCGCCGACAGCAGCAACTCGCGGAGGTTGGTTTCAAAAGTGGCGATCGACTCGATATCGGCGACGGCTTTGTTGTGCGATCGCACTTCCGTAATTAACGAAGTCTTCATCAGTCGGTTGAAGGCGTCCTTCAAAGTCGATCGATAAAACTCTTTAACGAACGGTATCCTAGTTCTAATTTCCTGAGCTTCCAAATAAGCCATCACTGCCGATTCATCAAACGCCAGTTCCAAATCTAAAACCCCTTCCGTTTCCCCGCGAAACAGCGCTAACATATTGTGAGACTGAACATTTCTCGCTGCAACTTGGTAATTGCGGTACATTTCAAATTTAGTGCTTCCTTCCGGGAAATCATCTTTAATTTTCGAGACAAAAAGTCCTGATTTCATCAAAAAATCTCGCAAATAAGCCCGCAATTCTGCTTTTTCCGAAACCGCTTCCGCCAAAATATCCCCAGCACCTTTGAGAGCTTCTTCTGCTGTTTTAACGCCATTTTCTTCCGAAATATATTTGCTAGCTTCCCCTTCGAGATCCGCAGGCTTAGCTGTCGGCAGGTTCAGAGATTTGATAAAATTTGCCAGGGGTTCCAAACCTTTTTCTCTAGCAATTGTCGCTCGCGTCCGCCGCTTGGGTTTGTAAGGCAGATAAAGGTCTTCGAGTTCGTTTTTTTGCAAACACGATTCGATTTTAGCTTGCAGTTCTTCAGTGAGTTTGCCTTGAGAGTTAATCGTATCTAAAATCGATTTTTTGCGCTCTTCAATTTCAGTCAAATAGGTGAAGCGATCGGAGATATCCCGCAACTGAATTTCATTCAGCAAATCCGTGCGTTCTTTGCGGTAGCGGGCAATAAACGGAATAGTTGCTCCCTCAGCGAAAAGTTCCAGAGCATTATTGACTTGAGAGAGATTGATGGAAAGTTCTTTAGCAATCAGTTGAGGAATGTCGATCATAGTGCAGAAGTTCGGGTCCGTCGATTTTAGATTTGAGATTTTAGATTGACTTCACGGAAGAGAGGAAGAAAAGCTTGATAGAAAAGCTTGAGAGAAAAGTTTTACAGGGTGTTGGCGCTCGTCCTGTAAGTGTTAAAGTGATGTTAGCATAAATGCAGTCATTTATCAATATTATATGTTGCCTTTTAAATATCCAGTGCCGCAAAGCGATCCGCCGCGATCGCCCAGAGAAACACTGCCGACGATGTACGATTTACCTAGCGAAGACCCGGAGGAACCTGGTTTGCCTGACGAATTTCACGATTTGCAGCCGCAGTTGTTGAGCCTGACGTTTCGACCTCGGAATTATCCAGCTTCTGAGATATTTAGCGGCACCGACATGAACCTTTATTATGACGTGCATCACACTCTCTGGCACAAGCGGCCGGATTGGTTTGGAGTTGTGGGAGTTCCCCGACTTTACGATCGATCCGAACTGCGGATGAGTTATGTTACTTGGCAGGAAGGCGTGAATCCTTTTGTAATTGTAGAACTGCTTTCGCCGGGAACGGAAAAAGAAGATTTAGGCGAAAATATCGATGAGGAAAAGTTGCCACCTCAGTCGGGAAACGCTGCGGGTAACGGGCAAGTTTTGGAGCCGGAGACGAAGGAGGAACCGCCGAGAAAATGGGAGGTTTACGAGCAAATTTTGCGGGTTCCTGTTTATGCCGTTTTCAGCCGCTATACTAACAGGTTGCGAGTGTTTGAATTGAAGGCCGGACACTATCAAGAATTAGAATTGTCCGACTCGCGAGTGTGGATTGCTGACCTAAGTTTGGGCTTGGGTTTGTGGCAAGGAGAGTTTCAGGGAATCGATCGACTGTGGTTGCGCTGGTATGATGTTGATGGCAATTGGATTCTGACTGAAGCGGAACAGCAGCGGCAGCGGGCCGAGTCAGCGGAAGCTCAATTGCAGTCTTTAATTCGGCGGCTGCGGGAATCTGGCATCGATCCAGATCGATTTTTAAACGGTTAGAGAGGACTGAAGTCCTGACTGCAAAATGGTTCGCAGTCAGGACTTTAGTTGTTTTTTTACTTCAATAGTCCTGGACGCATGGGAACCCATCACCTTTGTTTTTTTACGAAAAGACGCGTTATATCGTTTCCGGTTGCATTGGAATTATATATTTCTCTCGACGAGAGTGCGAGCGTCCACAGCGAACTACCTAAATAGTTCGCTGTGGACGCTCGCACTCTTATAATTCCGATGCTACTGGATTTGATATTACACACCGAAAATTCGGTAAAAAACCCGGTTTCGAGGACTCGAAGTGCGTAAGTTCTGTTCAAAATAAGACTGAAGTCCTGACTACAAACAGGCTATTTCTTTAAGATTTGACAAGAACTTGATTGGTTTTAGCTTGTTTGTCACTCGCATTATGTGCAGTCAATTCATCCGCCTAGGGCGATTGATGCAGATAAGCTTTACCAGCAGAACCGAAAAGTTGCAGTTTGCCAGAAATTACCGATCGCATAGCATCGATCGCCTTTTCCATAACTTCCAACAAATCCGGGTCTGACAAAGAACTGGTAGTTTTTAACACATCCATATAAGCATCGCGAACTTCCGTATTCACATTAAACTTAGATACACCTAATGTAATACATTGATCGATCGTGGATTCCGGCAAACCGCTAGCACCGTGCAACACTAACGGCACCGAAACTGAAGCGCGGATTTTTGCCAAACGCGGGAAATCGAGTTTTGGTTCGCTGAAATATTTGCCGTGAACGTTGCCAATTGTTACGGCTAAAAAATCAACTTTAGTTTCTTTAATAAACTCTACTGCTTCCACTGGATCGGTCATTTTTGCGGCTTTTTCTTCGATTGTCAAACCGTCTTCCGTGCCGCTAATTCTGCCGATTTCTGCTTCAACTACCGCACCGTTAGCGTGGGATAATTCAGTCATTTCGCGAGTAAATATTAAATTTTGTTCGTAGGACAAAGGAGAACCGTCTGCCATAATTGATTTGATGCCGGCGGCTAGGGCGAGGTTAATGTCTTTTTCTGAGGTGCTGTGATCTAAGTGTACTGCGATCGGCACTAAAGATTTGCGCGCTGCTTCCATGCAAAGCGCGACTAAAGGCGATTTTCCGTATTTGAGGGCGCTGGGGTGAAGTTGCAGCATTGCAGGACTTTGCAGCGCTTCGGCGGCATCGATGACGGCTTTTACTCCTTCGAGGTTGTAGACGTTAAAAGCGCCGATCGCATAAGCATTTCTCCGGGCCGTGTTCAGCAATTCGCTAGTTGAGGCGAGCATAAGTACCTGGCTTAAAAACTTTTCTGAATTTTTATCATCCTATCAAAGTTCGGCTGCCAACTCATCTTAATTTTTCTTTCTGGTAATTGCGAATTCTTAGGCTACTATTTGTGCGATCCGCCTTTATTCTTGAGTAAGGTGCGCGGCCCGGCGCACCCTACTATTTATGTGATGCGCATTTATTCTGGCGCATCCTACGACTAATTGATTTACTGTTTTTGTGCGTTACCAGCGTGCAAACCGCACTCTTTTACAGTCGCTTCTTCCCACCACCAGCGACCTTCGCGTTCGTGTTGGCTGGGCAATATCGGCTTCGTACAAGGTTCGCAACCAATGCTTACAAAACCGCGTTCGTGCAACTTGTTATAAGGCACCTCCAAAGCGCGAATGTATTCCCAAACCTCTGCCGAAGACCAGTTTGCTAAGGGGTTGAATTTAATTAATTCACGATCGGGAGTTGAGAATGCAGTGTCAACTTCAATAACCGGAATACCGTTGCGGGTACTGGGACTTTGGTCTTTCCGCTGACCGGTAATCCAAGCATCGAGAGTATTCAGTTTGCGGCGCAGCGGCTTGACTTTCCGCACGCCGCAGCATTCTTTGTGACCGTCTTGATAAAAACTAAACAATCCCTTTTCATCTACTAGGGCTTGTACTTCTGCTGCATCGGGAAACATTACTTCTAATTTAATGCCGTAATGTTCTCTGACTTTCTCCAAAAACTGATAAGTTTCTGAGTGCAATCGTCCGGTGTCTAGGGTAAAGACGCGGAAGTTTTTGGTAATTTTTGAGGCCATATCGATCAGAACTACGTCCTCGGCACCGCTGAAAGAAATTGAGATTTTGTCAAATTTTTCTAGGGCAAATTTGAGAATTTCTCGCGGTGTTTTTTGACTGTATTCTGCTTCTAGAGCGGCAATGTTGAGATTTGTCTGGATGGCAACCATATTTTCGGGTTTTCGGTGTTCTTTTCCTCTAATCCTTTATTATAGCCGATCGCACTATCTCTCTCAGCCCTGAATTTAACTGCATCTTGCAGCAGTCTTTTCGGCTGGGCCCGCGATCGATCTCAAGGATGGCGATCGCCCGCTTGGCCCAATTTGGGTTCACCCAAAACTCCTCTACCGGGGAAAATTGCACCGCCGCGCGCTCAATTAAATTTCCCCCCAAATTATAAATCACAGAGAATAAAATTCTTTAAATGGCATTGTTAAAATCCCTAAAATTTGACTCACCTCATTAATAAAATAATCTCGCTTATCGATCGATATCGTGCTGTCTATCAACTGGAGAAACTTCCAATCAGTACCAGTAGTAACAGCGCCATAGATACTTTCAATTTGCTCTCCGTTGCGCTGATTAAATAATTGAGCCGCCACCATTTCCGCAATGCACTGACCTAAGCCTGATTTAATACTTTCGTTTTTAGCCTCTGTTAAAGTAATGACGGGGGCGCGAATTTCATAAGAATCTTTCGAGGCCGTGAGAATATAATCGCAATACCCGTTTAAACCGACGGCTACATCAACATTGAATTCGGAGCCGGAGAAAAAACCTACTTGAAAATTAAATTTTCGCCTGACTTCTAATAAAATTGGAGCGATAATTAATTCGGCGCGAGCCTTTTCGGTATTAATTGCAGTGGCTAAAGAAACATTTTCATTTAAGGTCGTTTGCAAATAGGAACTTGGCAGTACCTCTGGGATATCCGCAAACAGGTTTAAGGGTTCTTCTACCGTTAAATTAAAGGATTCTCTAACTTTAGCTATGGTTGTGAAGTCACTGTATGCCATAGGTTAATTTACTCTATTACTCCTAGACGCATCAATCGGTTTTTTTGTAAAAAAATCTCTCGTGGAGTGCCATCGCCCTGAATTGAAAAACCCGGTTGATTCCATCGCCAGCGCGTAAGTTCTCTTACTGTAGTATTTTACACAATTTTCGATATTAAGGGACAATACGGTTCAGTTAAGGAAAATTGTAGCAAAAATGTTGGGTTTTGTTCCTGGTCCCAACCTACGGACGATCGGTTTTTTTAGCACTAACTGAACCCTATTGGGCTATATTGTATTTGGAAGTAGATTAATTTGTTCGCTTGCGCCGTGCAGTCAAACAGCCGTAGCACGGGCTGCAAGCTCCCAGCCATCCCGCCAGCTTCTGAATAAAGATTGTCCGCCGTCAACAACAGCAAGGAAGTGTGGAATCATGCCAAAAATTTTAGTAGTGGACGACGTTCCCAGCGAACTAGAAATCATCTGCCGCATTCTTCAAGATGCCGGAATGGATGTGCTCCGGGCAGGCGACGGCGAAGAAGCGATCGCCCTGATCCGAGAAGTGCCCCCGGATCTCGTTGTTTTAGATGTAGTGATGCCGCGAATGAACGGATTTGAAGTGATCAGAGAATTGCGGGGCGATCGCGCAACTGCACACTTGCCAGTAGTATTTTGTACTCATAAAAACACCGATATCGATAAAGCTTGGGGAACCGATTTAGGCGCCGACGCTTACCTCAGCAAACCCTTTGAACCTCAGCAACTCGTCAACATCGTGCAGCGCCTGCTTTTAGCGTAAACAGAATATAAAGTGTTCAGCAGTTGTCAAAAAAAATATCATACTGAGAAACCCCGTTTTTATTTAGAAATTGGGTTTCAGAATTCCCTAAAACTTTTACCTTTAATGATAGGAATCGGCCCCGTTACCAAAACCGGGATTTATTTAACCCAAGCATTTGATGCCCAAAAACTGATGCTGAAAAACTCACGTCTCGCGATCGGCTTTCCAGGCAAAGTAAAATCGTAATTTGTTACGCTACACTAGAAACTAAAAATAAGCAATGAAAACAACTGCTCCCGCAGCGGGGACTCAGACAAGCGGAACAAAGCAATTTCTCCTCTTCGGTCAAGGAGGCAGTCTGTTCGGCGTAGAGTTAGACGCAGTGCGAGAAGTGCTTTCCCTCAAGGAACAACCGATTTCCCCGGTTCCGAACACCCTGCCATTTTTGCTGGGATTAACCAACTTGCGGGGCGAAATCTTAGCAGCAGCAGACTTCGGACGGTTTACAGGCCTCGATCCGGTTGACACCCACCACCCAAGCAGCCGCATCTTAGTGGTGGAAGCGCCCGATCCGCGAGACGTGAGATTGTCGAGAATGCGGATGGGATTGGCCGTCTCCCGCGTCGAAGGAGTTTTACCTCTCAATCCCGATCGCATTGTCTCAGCACTAGATGTCAGTCCCGACCTAGTTCCATTCTTAAAAGGTCTGTACAATTCCCAAGGACGCTTGCTAATGATTGTCGATGTAGAAGCGATCGCCCATTCCGAACGCTGGTAAAAATAGAGAATGGGGAATTATATAGATTCGGGTTGCACAAGCGACATAATTGTTGACCGTTCGACTTCGCTCAGGCAATGCAGTTGACAGTTGAAAAGTTGAAAATTTGCCAATTATCTATTTTACTATGAGCTTTCTCTATTACTTTTTCGCAACAACTTTCACCCTGACATTACCTGACTTCTCCCAACCGCTGCTGGCTGGGTTAGCTAATGGCATCATTTGTTTCTGTTACTTTGCGATCGCCTCACTAATTAGCTTAGGTTTGTGGCGAAGTCGTCAATCCGGGTTCGACACCTTCGCCACAGTCACAGCAGCCATATTTTGGAGTTGTGCCTTCGGCCACAGCGGCCACGCAGCAGAATACTTAGGATTGCCGCACTCCCCAGTTTTGCAAACAGTGTGGGATTGGATGACTGTAATCCCCGCGATCGCTTTTTTAAGTCTCTCCAACCGCTACAGCTTCTTAGTCGGTTCTACCCAAATTCTTCAATCTAAAAAAGACACTGAACTTGCACTCAGCGAAACTACTCAGCGATTTCAGGCAATCTTCGATCGAGCTTTTCAATTAATAGCGCTATTGGAGCCAGACGGTACTTTGATCGAAGCCAATCAAACAGCGCTAGAATTGGGCGGTTTCCAAGCATCAGAGGTGCTGGGGCAGAAATTTTGGCATACACCCTGGTGGGCATCATCCCCAACCAACCAGCAACAGCTAAAAACTAACATCCAACAAGTCAACGCCGGCAAATTTGTCCGAGAAGAATACGAAATCACCGGAGTCAATCAGCAGGTGATAGTAATTGATATATCGTTTAAGCCCCTGTTAAATGAAACAGGAGAAGTATTTCAGATCCTCGCCGAAGGCCGCGACATTACCCAGCGCAAACAGACAGAAGCTCAGTTGCAGCAGCTAACAGCAGAACTCGAGCAGCGAGTGCATGAAAGAACGGAGCAAATCCTGCAAACTAACACCCAATTGCAACAGGAAATTCACGATCGCACCGCAGTCGAACACCAGCTTTTACGGCTCAAATCAATTTTAGAAGCAACAACAGACTGGGTAGCTATGGCAGACGCCCAAGGGCACAGTCTTTATCTGAACCGCGCCGCCAGAGAAATGTTGAACGTTGGCGAGAATACAGATTTAGCGGGAGTCAGCATTTCTGAGGTCATATCTCCCAAAAGTAAGGACACTATTGTGAAAGTCGGCACAGCCGCAGCTTGCCGAGACGGGGTGTGGAGTGGCGAGACAATTTGGCAGACTTTAGACGGCAAAGAAATACCAGTTTCTCAAGTAATTATTGCTCACAAATCCCAGAAGGGAGAAGTTGAATTTCTGTCAACGATCGCCCGCGACATTACCAGCCGCAAGCGCGCGGAACAAGCCTTGCGACAAAACTTGCAAATGCTCGACCTCGCCAGCGACTCTTTGATTATTCGAGAACTAGACGGTACGATTAATTACTGGAATCAAGGAGCCGAGCGAATGTACGGCTGGACGAAGCAAGAAGCCGTGGGAAAAACCATTCACAGCCTGTTTCACACGATCTTTCCCCAACCTTTAGAAGCAATCTCGGCACAGCTAGAACGGCAGGATTGTTGGGAAGGAGAACTGATTCACACCACCGATCGCCACACCCAAATTACCGTATTCAGCCGCTGGACTTTGCAGCGAGACGAACAAGGAAACCCCAAAGCAATTTTAGAAATCAACAGCGACATTACAGAGCGCAAGTTGGCAGAAATCGAAAAACAAAGATTGATTTCGATCGTAGAAAGCAGCGCGGATTTTATCGGCATAGGAACAATGGAGGGACAGTCAACATACCTGAATGCTGCTGGAATGAAGCTAGTCGGACTTCAAAATATTGAAGAAGTCAAAAGCAAAAGTATATTTGACTGCTTCTCGAAGGAAGACGCGAAAATACTCAGAGAAGAGATTATGCCTGCTACCGTGCGAGATGGCTTGTGGCGAGGCGAATTCCGGTTGAGAAACTTTCAAACCGACGAAAATATTCCCGTTGACTTTACCTTATTTACCGTCAAAGACCCAGAAACAGGCGAAGCTGTGGGCGTAGCAACTGTTACCCGCGACATTAGCGATCGCAAGCGGGCAGAAGAAATGCTGCGCGATCGCGAAAGACTGTTCCGAGCCATTTTTGACCAATCGTTCCAATTAGTGGGGCTGCTCGAACCAGACGGAACCTTATTAGAAGCCAACCAAACAGCCCTCGCCGTCGCCGGAGTGGGGCGCGAAGACTTCGTAGGCACGCAGTTTGCAGATAATCTGTGGTGGCAAATTTCCCCAGAAGCCAAGCAAAAAGTGCAAGCTGCGATCGCAAAAGCCGCCGCCGGCGAGGTAGTCCGCTACGAAGCCGACGTGCTCGTTGCTGGGGGTGCTGTGATAACTGTGGACTTCTCCCTCAAGCCGATCGTAGACGACAGCGGCAAAGTCGTGCTGCTGATTTCCGAAGCTCGCGACATCAGCGATCGCAAAGCCCTAGAACGAGAACTAACCTTGCGTCAAGCCCGCTTTGACGCTTTTTTCGATGCAGCACCGGCGGGAATGTTTATCACCGACGACCAACTGCGCTTCGTGCAGTTCAACGACAAGCTCTCCGAACTCGACGGCCAGCCGGTTTCAGCATACATCGGCAAGACAGTATGGGAAGCTGAACCGGACATGGCACCGGCTATCGGTCCGCTGTACGAACAGGTTTTAACTTCCAACCTACCGATTTTAAACCTCGAAATCTCCCATCCCACCACCGCACGGCCAGATATGTATCGGGATTGGCTAGCTTCTTACTTTCCGTTGCCGGGAGCAGACGGCAAACCCATCGGTATTGGGGGTTTCGTCTTGGAAGTTACCGATCGCAAAAACCTAGAACGAGAACTCACGGTGCGTCAAGCCCGCTTTGACGCATTTTTTGCAGCCGCCCCCGCCTCAATGTTTATCTGTGACGACCATTTGCGGTTCGTGCAAGTCAACGAGAAAATGGCCGAAACCACCGGGCCGTCAGTTGCCGAACACCTCGGTAAGACAGTTGCCGAAACAGCACCGGAAATGGCCTTGAGTCTAGATCCCATATTGCATAAAGTTCTCGCCAGCAACGAACCAATTTTGAATATCGAAGTATGCAGTTCAACTTCCAAACAGCCCCGTACCGTGGGAGATTGGCTGGCTTCTTACTTTCCTTTACCGGGAGCAGACGGCAAACCCATCGGCGTCGGGGGAGTAGCAGTACAAATTACCGATCGCAAAAAAGCCGAAGCAGAGCGCGATCGGTTTTTTACCATTTCCCTAGACTTGGTTTGTATTATAGATTTTGAAGGCAAATTCAAGCGCCTCAATCCCGCTTGGGAAACAACCCTCGGCTACACCCTAAAAGAACTGGAAGACCAACCTTTTATCAATTTCGTCCATCCAGACGATCGCGAACAAACCACAGGCGAAGCGGCAAAAATAGCCGATGGCGTCGAAACACAGTCCTTTGAAAATCGCTACCGCTGCAAAGACGGTTCCTACAAATGGCTGTCGTGGAAAGCGCGACCTTGGCTCGAAGAAAACATCATGTATGCAGTCGCTCGCGACGTTACCGAAAGCAAACAGGCACTTAATCAATTACAAGAAACAACATCACAATTAGCCCGTTCCGAAGACGAACTGCGGCAGCAAACCTCTCTCTTGCAACTGCTAATTGACAGCATCACCGATGGCGTAATTGCTGCCGACAAAAAAGGCAATTTAGTCCTGTTCAATCCCGCCGCCAAAGATATCTTCGGCTTGGGTTCGACAGACGCTCTTCCCAACGAGTGGTCGGCAAAATACGGTTTATTTTTGCCCGATGGAGTCACTCCCTATCCCGCAGCCGACCTCCCTTTAACGCGGGCAATTCGAGGAGAATCCCCTGACGGCGTAGAGGTTTTCACCCGCCATGCAGACAAGCCGGAGGGCCTCTGGATCAAAATTAACGGCAGGCCGCTAAAAGACGAAACCGGCGCCCTCAAAGGCGGCGTAATTGTCTGCCGTAACATCACCGAAGAAAGAGCATCTACCAAGCGAATGCAGCAGTTAGCCGAGGAACAGGAACGCTTGGTGCAAGAACTCAAAACGCGACAAAATGCTCTCGACGAATCTGCAATTGTCAGCGAAACAGACATCAAAGGCGTGATTACCTACGCCAACGACAGATTCACTCAAATATCCGGTTACAGCATGGGAGAAATCCTGCACCGCGACCACCGCATTGTCAATTCCGGCTACCATCCCAAATCATTTTTTGAAGAAATGTGGCTGACAATTTCTCGCGGCTTGGCGTGGAAAGGGGAAATCAAAAACCGGCGCAAAGATGGCTCGTTTTACTGGGTAGATTCGACGCTCGCCCCCATCTTTGATACCAGCGGCACAATTGTTAAATATATCGCCATCCGCTTTGACATCACCGAGCGCAAAGAGGGAGAACAAAGACTGGAAAAATTGGCAGCAGAACGCAAAGCTGAAGCTGATTCTCTGACGCAGCAAGTCCTCAAATTGTTGGGAGAAATTAAAGGCGCGGCTCAAGGCGACTTGACAGTTAGAGCTGAAGTTACTAACGACGTTTTAGGTGCTGTTGCCGATTCTTTCAACTTCCTGATCGGTTCTCTGCGGAAGGTGGTAACGGGCATTCAAACTTTGGCCGAACAGGTAACATCTGCTACGGGCGAGTCAATTAACAACACCAGCGAACTTACCCAACAGGCTGAAGTTCAAGCAGCCAAAATATCTGCGATCATGCGGGAAATCGAGCGGATTGTGAATTCGATCCGCGACGTGCGAGATGTTTCGGTGCGCGCCGAAACAGTGGCCCTGCAGTCTTCTCACACCGCTGAAGCTGGCGGCGTGGCTGTCGATCGAGCTGTCGAAGGCATTAACGGGCTGCGGTTGACGATCGCCTCTACCTCGAAAATGATGAAGCGTTTGGGCGAATCTTCGCAGCAAATTGGCAAAATTGTGACTTCGATTTCTCAACTTGCTTCGCAAACTAATTTGTTAGCTCTCAATGCTACTATTGAAGCTGCCAGAGCCGGCGAACAAGGTTTGGGTTTTGCGGTTGTCGCCGAAGAAGTGCGGAAGCTTGCAGAGCGATCGGCCGGCGCTACCGAGGAAATCTCCGAAATTGTCGGTACAATTCAAGAAGAAATCAGCCGCGTGATGAAGGCAATGGAATCGGGGACGCTGGAGGTAGTCGAAGGCACTAAGCTAGCAAGCGAAGCTAAAACTCACCTCAATGCCATCATCGAAGTTAGTCGAGAAATGAATGCTTTGGTGCAAAATATTACTCGCGCATCTGCTAAGCAAACTGTTTCGGCTGAGGAAATTTCTAACAGTATGCAGCAAGTCAACGAGATTGCTAATACAACTGCACAAAAAGGTTCGGATGTAAAAGCATCTTTGGACGATCTATCGGGTTCTGTTGGAAAATTACAAAAGTCGGTGGCGAATTTCCGCAGTTAATCATTTATGAATACCGACGATTTAAATGAATTAATAGATGCTTTTACGGCGGAAACCCAAGAGTTTCTCCAATCAATGGAGACAAACTTGTTGGCGATGGAAGCCGCCGGTTTGAAAGAGCGAGAAGCGGCAGTTAAAGAAATGTTTCGGGCGGCTCACTCGATTAAAGGTGCGGGTTCGATGTTGGGCTTTCACACCGTGTCGGCGGCGGCTCACACGCTGGAGGAGTGTTTTGTCATTTTGCGCGATCGCACGGACTTGTCGGCCCTGGAACCGGCCACTGTAACTGTTTTGCTGCAAGGGGTGGACGCTCTCAAAAAGATTGCGACCGAAGCAATCGGGCACTCGGATGTCAGCACTCCGGATCAAACGGAAAATTTGGAGGCGATCGCCCAAATCCAAGCTCAGTTCGAGGCCAAGTACGGCAAGGCGGAACTGCCACCAGTCCCCGCAGCCAGCCGATCGGCAGCCCCGGAAACCGTGAAACTGATTTTTGAACACGAATTGCCGCCAGTCTTCAATCGCCTAGAAACCGAGCTTTCCCAAGCTTCCGAGGCAGATTTGGCAAAAAGCGTGACCGCCCTCAACCAGGTTTACTACCAACTCTCCGGCTTGGCTGGAATGCTGCAATTGCCGGATTTTGGGAAAGTCGCCGAACCCCTCAGAGATTTGATCGACTCAAAGGACTTGACTCTAGAACGCTTGCAGTCCGAGGGTTGGGCGATCGCCCAAAACTTGCAAACCGCACGCCAACAGCTACTCGAAGGAAGGGCGATCTCCCTCCCCCAAATCCCCCCCGCAACCGAACAGGAATCAGAAGTATCAGAAACATCGGAAACCCCTTTTTCCCCCACTCCCCCAATCTCCCCCTTCTCCACTCCCCCAGTCCCCAACCCGCAAAGACCAACAATCCGGGTAGACTTAGAACGCTTGACCGAATTAGTGAATCTCGTCGGAGAATTAGTCATCAACCGTACAAATTTGGAACTTCAAGAATCCGAACTGCGCGGCGAAGTCAAGCGCATCCGCCGCAGCATCGTAGATTTGAACCAATTCGGCGGACAGTTGCGAGAAGAATACGACAGACTGAGTTTTGCAGACTGGAGAGGGGGAAACGGGAACTCTGGATTGGGGAAATTTGCAGGATCGGAAACAGAATTTCCCACGATCGCTAACGGCAAATTCTCGATCGCCCATTCTCACTTTGATATCTTAGAGATGGATCGTTATACAGAGTTCCACTCGACAGCCGCAGAAGTCATCGAAACTGCCGAAACAATTTCTCAATCCGCCACCAAATTAGACACCTTAGCGATGAAATTCGAGCGCAGTACCGACCAACTGCGCCGGATTACCGAACAACTGCGCAGCCGCGTCATGCAGTTGCGAGTCGTGAGTTTCAGTCGCGCCGTCGATCACTTGCCCAGGGCGCTCAGGGATATGTGCCTCACATACAATAAAGATGTCAACCTGCTGCTAGTCGGAAGAGATACCAAAATTGACGAAAGTTTGCTCGACGCTTTGCGCGACCCCTTGGTACACTTAGTGAGAAACGCTTTCGACCACGGCATCGAAATGCCCGAAGTTCGGCAAGCAACCGGCAAGCCCGCCAGCGGTCAAATTGAAATAGAAGCCCGCCACCAAGGCGGCCAAACTATTATTACTGTCGCCGATGACGGCAAAGGCATTGACCCGGAAATCATTCGCCGCAAAGTTGTCAAAAAAGGTTTAGCGACAGAGGAACAAGCTCAAGAGTTTTCTATTGCCGAACTCTACGATTTTCTGTTTTGGCCGGGTTTCAGCACTGTCGAGGAAGTGAGCGACCTTTCGGGGCGGGGAGTCGGGCTCGACGTGGTGCGAACAAATTTGCGGACTGTGCGGGGGACTGTGAAGGTGGACTCTCGCCTGGGAAAGGGCACGAGTTTTATTATCAAACTGCCGCTGCTGCTGTCGATTACTGAGGCTTTGATGGTGAAGACCGATCGCAATAAAATAGCAGTGCCGCTGGATGCAGTCGAGGAAATTCTGCACGTTAAAGCTTCGGAAGTTCACACCGCCGGCAATCAGCCGATGCTGTGGTGGCGGGAGGAATTTATTCGATTGGTGCGACTGCAAGATTTGCTCGAATACAGCGTCGTCGGGCCCGACGGCCCCTCTCCTGACCCTTTGACCCAAGACCACATTCCCGTCCTGGTTTTGGCTTCTAGCGAAGGAATGCTGGCGGTGGCCGTGGAACGGCTGATCGGTCAGCAGGAAATTGTGGTTAAACCGTTGCCGCCGCCTCTATCCAAGCCTCGCGGGGTTTTGGGGAGTACGATTTTGGGAGATGGCAAAGTTGTAACTATTTTGGATGTGGACGATTTGGTGGGTCAACCTTTAGCAAATAGTTCGATCGCCCAGGGGTACGGTAAAGCGCCGCAGATGGCACCGAGTTCGAGTCAGTCACCGCAGATTTTGGTAGTGGACGATTCCTATACAATTCGCCAGTTGCTGTCTCTGATGCTGACTCGTGCTCGCTACCGCGTAGTGCAGGCTAAAGATGGTTTGGATGCCCTGGAAAAGCTGCAAAATGGTCTCGATTGCAGTTTGGCGATCGTGGATATTGAAATGCCCCGGATGGACGGATTTGAATTGTTGCGATCGATGCGATCGACCCAGCGGTTTGCTAAGATTCCCGTAGCCATGCTGACATCCCGCAGCGGCGAAAAACATCGCCAAATGGCAATGGAATTAGGCGCAAATCAATATTTCACCAAACCTTACAGCGAAGCCCAACTTTTAGAAGCCATCCCCAAATTAATCAAACATTAAATAATCCTAAATAGCCGTAAGGTGCGCATTGCGCACCCTAAAGATAGAGGTTCTATGTAAGTCCTATCAACTCGAAAATCCAAAATCTAAAATCGAATGACTCATATCAAATCCGGTAGCATCGGAATTAATGTTATTCACAGTCAGGAGACGGCGCCGTGCCGTGTCCCTACAATTAATCGGGGTAGTCCAAGGGTACTGCCGTGTCCGACCTATCATGTCGCTCGTGCAACCGGAATTGATATCATGCCAATTACAATCGCCGTTTTCGCAGCTATAAAAACAATTCAAACTCCCATACCAAAATACTCAAAAATCAAATGTTTTTCATCTAAAATTAAAAATATAAGCTCCTAAATCGAATGACTAACACCAATTAGAATCGCCGTTTCCGCAGCCAGAAACAATCCAAAGTCGCCAATCCCAAAACAATCCTAAATCCCAATTTTTCAATCTAAAATCCTAAATCCAAAATCTAAAATCGCATGACTCACGCCAATTACAATCGCCGTTTTCGCAGCAAGAAACAAGGGAATGTGAGAACGCCTCCTCGAAAACTTGTTTCCTTTGAACTGGGGAACGTTTACTATGCGCTTCCTATTGAAAATGTGCAGCGCGTTGTTAAAGACTTTAATCCCTACGGTTTTTTAGATAGCGGTCAAAGTTTAGTGCGGCACCAAGAAGAACTGATTACCGTGATTAATTTAGGCAAAATATTTCCCAGCAGTCGGAGCATTGCTGACTGCAACTACCTGATTGTTTGCACATTCAATCAGAGCGATCGGTTGGGAATTCCCATTCCTGATATGCCGAAAATTTTGGAAATTCCCGAAGAAAGATTCTGCGAAATTCCCGAATTGTACCGTCAACAGCAACTGCCTCCGGTAATAGAAAAGTTAATTCGCGCACCTGACGGTTCCGAAGTTTTTTATCTGAATTTGGCTCTATTTAGCCCAACCTAATATCTAGCAATTTTCAGTCATCATCCAAACGAGAAAGCCCAAGATTTGCTCAACCGGAGGCAGAGAATAATCTGTAAGATCGATAGATACGCATTGCTCTTCTAGTTTAAGAAACCGCCAAACTGTACCGCTAGTTACGGTTCCGTAAATCGTCGATATCGGCTGTTGCTTTTGTTGATTAAAACGTTGAGCTGCAACCATTTCTGCAAGGCATTGCCCTAAAGCTGGTTTAAGGTCTTCTTTCTTGGCTTCCACCAATACAACCGCAGGGGCTTTAATAAATAGTTGTTCCGGGGAACGACTTAGGAGAAAGTCCACATAGCCTGTGAGTTCGGCCTCGGGTTCTACATTGAATTCAACGCCTGAAAAAACGCTAATCTGCCCTTGAAGCTGCCGTTTAACTTCCAGCAACACAGGATTGATAATCCCCTCAGAACGAGCTTTTTCACTACTGACAGCGATCGCCCAGGGAATCGTTTCTTTAAGAGTATCCTGAAGCAAAAGACTAGGAGTGACTGGCCCAATTTCGGGTAAAAAACGCGCGCCTTCAACGATCGTAAGATTGAAATCCTCTACCGCTTTGCTGAGAGTAAATTTACTGTAAGGCATAGGTTAATTATTTTCAATCGCATACCGTAACACTTTTGACTTAAATCAGGAATGTTTTATTTTTGGCTTAATATACTCGATTGAGTGTACCATCTTTACATAGAATTTGCTGTAAATGGTATTCTTGCAAGCAAGAATTTATCGATCTATGAAAAAACTCACGATACTGTCGATCGCCCTGCTAATTTTTGCAGCAACTCTTGAATTGCCGAAGGTGGGGCTGCAACTAAGTGCGATCGGGCAAATAGAAACACCCCAACAAATCCCAACACCCCAACAAATCCAAACACCCCAACCAATAACACCCCAACCAATCCAAACACCCCAACCAATCCAAACACCCCAACCAATCCAAACACCCCAACCAAAAGCAGACGACCCCAAAAAGCTCGGCTACGTCTCCCCAGAATTTGCAGAAAATTTCTCCCAGCAAGAAATTGACCTAATCAACGCCAACGTCGAAACGCTGTTGCTAACCCAAAGCTGCGCCCGCTGCGACCTCCGAGGCGTAAAATTAGTTAACATTCGCTTAAAAAATGCGATCGTCACAGGAGCAGATTTATCAGATGCCAACCTCAGCGGTAGTCGCTTCGAGATATCAGATTTTGTCAACACCAATCTAGCTCGCACAAACTTAAGCGGAGCCGAATTAGTAGGAGCGAGAATCAGCAACGCTAACCTCAGAAAAGCTAACTTGACAAAGACAAATCTAGACGGTGCAGACCTGCGATTTTCCGACTTGAGGGATGCCAATCTTTCCGATGCCAACCTCCGCAATGCTAATATAGATGGCGCTAGTATCGATCGAGCAAGCATGGCCGGCACCACAATGCCCGACGGCAGAAAAAATCAATAATATAGCCTGTGGTAATCGGTAATTGAGTAAGGTGCGCACTGCGCACCCTACTAATGACTAATGACTGCTGACTGCTTACTCAAACAGCCAAAAACCTCTGGATCACCTCATCGCTTAATTCGCTAGTGCTTCCAGAAGCCACAATCCCCCCTTTCTGCATAGCATAATACCAGTCAGCTTGTCGCACAAAATGCAAATGCTGCTCCACCAACAAAACAGAAATTCCCCTAGTCGCAACTACGCGGCGCACCGCAGCTTCAATATCCAAAATAATCGACGGTTGAATCCCCTCCGTCGGTTCATCCAAAACCAGCAATTTCGGATCGCCCATCAAAGCCCTAGCAATAGCCAACTGCTGCTGCTGTCCCCCGCTCAAATCACCGCCCAGGCGATCGAGCATAGTTTTCAGAACCGGAAATAACTCCAAAATTTCATCAGGAAGTTCAGGATTTTTTGTCTTGGTTGGTTTCGCCTCCAAACCTAACAATAGATTTTCTTTTACCGTCAAACGTGGAATAATTTCGCGACCTTGAGGCACATAACCAATGCCCAATTTTGCCCGCTGGTGAGTCAACTTAGAAACAATAGACTCACCACCAAAAGTAATTGTGCCGCTGCGGGGTTGCAGCAACCCCATCAGGGTTTTTAGCATAGTAGTTTTGCCAACACCGTTGCGGCCGATCAAACAAACCATTTGCCCCGCCGTCACGCTTAAATCGACACCGCGAAGAATGTGGCTTTCGCCGTAGTAAACATTCAAATTAGAGACTTGCAGCATAATTATTGACTGTTGACTGTTGACTGTTGACTGTTAACTGTTAACTGTTGACTAATCACTAATAACTAATGACTAATGACTAATGACTAATGACTAATGACTAATGACTAATGACTAATGACTAATGACTTTTTACTTTTTACTCTTCCGGTTTTCCCAAATATACCTCAATTACTCGATCGTCATTTTGCACCTCATCCATCGTTCCTTCGCACAAAACAGAACCCTGATGCAGCACCGTCACCTTTTGAGCAATTTGCCGCACAAATTCCATATCGTGTTCTATCACTAACACCGAGTGACTTTCTGCCAGCGAAATTAGCAAATCTCCAGTTAGAGCCGTTTCTTCATCAGTCAAACCCGCCACAGGTTCATCCACCAACAACAAATCGGGAGATTGCGCCACCAACATCCCAATTTCCAACCACTGCTTTTCCCCATGAGAAAGCAAACCAGCAGGAACATCAGCTTTAGCAACTAAACCAATTGTTTCTAACAAACCGGCAACCGTGCGCTTTTCAGCTACAGGAGAAGGCTTGAACAGAGTTGGAAATACATTTTTATCACGGTTGGAAGATAGCTCTAAATTTTCTCGCGGCGTTAAATTTAAGTAAACTCGCGGCGTTTGAAACTTGCGGCCAATACCCAGACGGGCAATCTGATATTCCGACAATTTGCGCAAATTGCGACCTTTAAATATTACCCGCCCTTCCGTCGGCTGCACCTTACCGGTAATCGAATCGAGAAAAGTTGTTTTCCCAGCACCGTTGGGGCCAATGATAACTCGCAGTTCGCCCGCATCCATACTAAAATTTAAACCGTTGATGGCTTTAAAACCGTCAAAGCTAACAGTCAAGTTTTCTATTTCTAATACTTTTCCATTCATAATTAGCACTTAACTCACTAATGAACAAGAACCGATACCCATTGTAGGGTGAGTCAGCAAATATCCTGCCTTATTAAGCTGATTTTTTCCCCCTGACGCACCCTACTTTCTGATGCACCCTACACAAGCACATAAACGTTCGTTTACTCTAAGACAATACTGCTAGAACTGCTCGTTACTGAAGCTGGATTTGCAGCCATAATCCGCTCAGCTAACTTCGAGAGCGGTAGACTTTGCAAATACACTTTGCCAGGCCCAGTTAGCTTGACTAAAAACAAGCCTTCGCCGCCAAATAAAGCATTTTTAAACCCGCCCACAAACTGAATATCGTAATCTACAGTCGGCGCAAAGGCGACCAAACAACCAGTGTCCGCTCGCAACACTTCGCCAACTCCCAAATTTTTCTCAACTATTGTTCCTCCCGCATGAACAAAAGCTAGCCCGTCACCCTGCAATTTTTGCAGAATAAAACCTTCTCCGCCAAAGAAACCGGCACCTAGCCTCTTGGTGAAAGCTACCTCAATTTCAATGCCGTTTGCCGCACAGAGAAATGAGTCTTTTTGACACAAAAATTTACCGCCAAGTTTTCCTAAATCGAGAGGAATTACTTTACCCGGATAGGGGGCGGCAAAAGCGACGCGGGCCTTGCGATTTCCGGCGTTGACAAAGCTGGTAATGAAAAAACCCGCTCCTGTCAACATCCGTTTGAAACCTTGAAATAAGCCGCCACCTGTGGATGTTTGCATTTGGATGTCGCCTTCCATGTATGTCATGGTTCCAGCTTCAGCCCTGACGCCTTCTTTGGGATCGAGTTCAATCTCGATGAGTTGCAAATCGTCGCCGTAGATTTTGTAGTCAATAATATCTGCCATATTTTGCCCCTAAAGTTAAAGAAATGAGTAGTTTACTACAAAATCTTTGCTTGGGAATCCGCAAGAATACCGTACATCATCATTTAACACTCAATGTTCGAGTTCTTCTTTTTCGTGCAGCACTTCAGGGTCTGTTTCTAGGCTAGGGTAAGTAGATACGTACCTAGGTTTTCTGAACAGGGCGCGGATTTGGTCTAAACCTTGATGTTGCAGCCATCCGACTAAGCCGTCGGGCAGCACTGTGACTACTATTAGGAATAGCGCGCCTTGGAAAAATAGCCACACTTCTGGAAATTGTTCGCTTAAAAAACTCTTGCCAAAGTTGACTAATAGTGTTCCTAATACTGCTCCAGATAATGTAGCGCGACCTCCCACTGCCACCCAAATTACCATTTCAATTGAAAAGGCAATATCCATCGCTTTAGGCGAAATAATTCCCGTTTGTACGGTGAATAAAGCGCCTGCTATTCCGGCTAAACCGGCGGAAATTGCAAATACTAAAACTTTGTATCCTGTGGGATTGTAACCTGAGAAACGCAGGCGCACTTCGTCGTCGCGAATTGCTACTAGCAAGCGCCCGAAACGCCCGCTTGTCAGCCAGCGGCAGAGGGCATAAGTTGCTGCTAGAAATAGTATGGTGAAAATGTAGAAAATATATTGAGTATCTCGGTTATTTACTGTGGCTCCGAACAAGGTTTTAAAGTCGGTGAGTCCGTTGGTGCCGTTAATCAGTTTTTGCTGGCCGTTAAAGAAGTTGAAAAATACAATTGTTGCTGCTTGGGTGAGAATTGAAAAGTAAACGCCTCGAATCCGATTGCGGAATACTAAATAACCTAAAATTGCGCCCAAGATTGCGGGGATGAGAACTACTGCTGCTGCTGAGAAGGGAAATGAATAGAATGGTTGCCAAAACCAGGGCAGTTCGGTGACGCCGTAGAGGTTCATAAATTCCGGCAATTGACTGCTGGCGTTTGGGGGGAATTGCAGTTTTAGGTGCATGGCGAAGGCGTAGCCGCCGATCGCAAAAAACACCCCGTGCCCTAAACTAAGTAAACCCGTATATCCCCAGATTAAGTCTATGCCGAGGGCCGCAATTGCTAGTGCTAAAAATCGTCCGAGTTGGTTGAGGCGAACGTCGGGGAGTATTCCTGGGAGGAGCAATATCAGAATTAGGGCGATCGCCCCTACAATTGCCGCTTCTTTTAGCACTGCCTTTCGTTGTGTATTCTCCATTTTTTTTTGCGCTCAAAGCTGTAGTTTTTAATTTTCAACCGTGCGTCCTTTTTGCGGAAAAATCCCTCCAGGCTTCACTTGCAGAAAAGCCATAATTAAGGCGAATACCATTACTTTTGCCATGCTGGTTGTGGCGAAAAATGTGAAGAAATCAGCTAAAGGCTTGACAGGCTCGAAGATTATTGCTAAGGTTCCCGAACCGATGAGGTAATTTGCAGTGCCGATCGCCATCGCAGCAACTACACTCCCCACAATCTTGCCGACACCGCCCACAACCACAACCATAAAGGTATCGACTATATAATTTTGTCCGGTATTTGACCCTACGGAACCGATCAGACTGATCGCGCAGCCAGCGACACCAGCCAACCCCGAACCCAAAGCAAAAGTCAGCGCGTCTACTTGTTGGGTAGGAATTCCCAAACACGCACTCATGCTGCGATTTTGCGTCACCGCGCGAATCCGAAGTCCCCACACAGACTTTTGCAAAAATAAGTAAATTCCCGCCAAACAAATTCCTGTCAGCACAATAATAAAAATTCGGGCGTAGGGCAACTGGAAATTGCCCAGCGGGATGCCGCCGCGCAGCCATGCAGGCGCAGTTACGTCCACATTTTGAGCGCCAAACCAAGGTTTAGTTACTGCCAGTTGGTAAGTTTGCCCTAAAAGTGCGCTCACCGCCCAAGAAATACCCAAAGACAGAGGCAAAATGATGGCGATAATTTTGCTGCGAATGCGATCGAAATCGGGACGCCGCTTTAGCACCTGCAATGCGCCAAAAAACAGCAAACAAAACACCGCAATTCCTGTCACCAGCACCCAACTCACGCTGCGGACAAACTGCTGCAAAATTAAACTAACACCCCAAGTTGCCAGCAGAGTTTCTAGCGGGCGGCCGTAAAGATAGCGGATCACCCCTCGTTCGAGAATTAATCCTACCAGTGCCGCCACTAAGAAGGCTAAAGGCAAGGCAAAAAGAATATAGGTTTCAAAGGCGAATCCTCCGATACCTTTAAACACGTTCTGCACTACAAATGTTGTATAAGCTCCCAGCATCATCAACTCGCCGTGAGCCATATTAATCACGCCCATCAGCCCGAAAATAATCGCCAATCCCAAAGCTGCAATTAACAAAACAGCGCCGATGCTAATGCCGTTAAATAAACCGTCCAATATCGCCACTTTTTTCCTCCTATTTTGCTCAAATATTTGGGGTTGGGGCTGGTTTTATTGGGATTTAGTTATTATTAAAATAACTTATAAACCAGCCCCGCAGCGCTCAAGCGCAACTGCGAACTAAGAGAGCGCCCAAGCGCAACTGCGAACCTTGGATCAAGCTTTGAATTTGCCGCCTTTTGCGGGGTCTGACCAATCGCAAGAAAAGCCTTTTGTTTCAGCGACAAACTGATTCCAAGGCACCGGCTTCACTGCTTCTGGCGTAGCATAAGCAATGTTAAACAAACCGTCGTCTCTCACTTGGCCCAACCGCACAAATTTAGAGATGTGGTGGTTGCTTTCCATCGTAACTTTGCCCTCCGGCGCGTCAAAAGTTTGACCCAAAGCTGCTGCCCGCACTTTTTCCAAATCGTCGGCTGTCCCTGCTTTTTCGACGGCTTGCTTCCACAGGTAAACCATGATGTAAGCTGCTTCCATCGGGTCGTTAGTCACTCTATCTTTGCCGTATTTTGCCTTGAAAGCTTCCACAAATTTTGTGTTGGCGGGAGATTCCACAGTCATGAAGTAATTCCAGGCGGCGTAATGACCTTTAAGATATTCTACGCCGATCGCCTTTACTTCTTCTTCCGCAATACTGACCGACATTGACGGATATTTGTCTGGGCCCAAACCTGCACCCTGCAACTGTTTGAAAAAGGCTACGTTGCTGTCGCCGTTGAGGGAATTGAAAATGACGCCACCGTCAGGCAAAGCTGCCTTAATTTTAGTAATAATTGGCGTGACTTCTGTACCGCCCAAAGGGATGTAATCTTCCCCAACTAATTCGCCGCCTTTGGCTGCTAGCTGTGCCTTGATAATGGTATTTGCCGTGCGGGGGAAAACGTAGTCAGACCCGACTAAGAAGAATTTTTTCCCTTTATTTTCTAGCAGCCAGTCAACTGCTGGTTCGATTTGTTGGTTCGGCGCCGCCCCAGTATAAAAGATATTCTTGGAACACTCTTGACCCTCGTATTGTACGGGATACCAGAGCATATGATTTTTTTCTTCAAATACTGGCAATACTGCTTTGCGGCTGGCGGAAGTCCAGCAGCCGAAGACGGTGACAACTTTATCTTGGTCGATCAATTTTTTGGCTTTTTCGGCAAAAGTCGGCCAGTCAGAGTTGCCGTCTTCTATTACTGCTTCGATTTGTTTTCCGAGGACACCGCCAGCTTTATTAATTTCTTCGATCGCTAATTGTTCGGCATCGACAACACTTTTTTCGCTGATTGACATTGTGCCGCTCAAGGAATGCAAAATTCCTACTTTGATCGTGTTTCCACTGCTTGCTGCTGGTGTAGTTCCTGTTGATGTGGGAGAAGCGGCTGGAGTTGCGGTTGGAGTGGGAGTTCTACAAGCTTTGAGAAATAAACTTGATGTTAGGGTAGCAGAACCGTATAAAAGAAATTTCCGCCGATCGAATCGCTTTGCCATTTTTTCTTGTTACTCTTGAATAGATGAGTCAGATGATTGAGAATAATAACACATAGCGACTTGATATTAAGACTCGGTGCATAAGACTGTTGTATTTTTAGATACAAAATTTATTATTAACGAAACAGGTGACGATCGCACTGGGCTTTGAGTACGATCGGACTTGTGTAAATTAGTCTGATTACGGGATTGTAGCCGATCCGCGCTCCTTTGAGGCGATCGCTCCCGAAGGGAGCCGTTGCAAGACAGCCAGACGCTTGAGGGCGATCGCACCCTCGATCGAATGTCCGAAAGCATCCCCATCACCTACGTTCCCGATCGCAATACAATTTTTCTAAGTTTTGGCCTCGCCTGAGCCGAAACTCTCAATGCCGATCGCGTTTGCATTGGCGTCAACGCTTTAGATTATTCCGGCTATCCAGACTGTTGCCCCGATTATATTCAAGCCATGCAAGAAGTATTTCGGCTAGGGACAAAACAGGGGAGAGAAGGCGATGCAATTTCTATCTTAACACCGCCTTAATGAAAGCTTATTCCAAATAGCTTATGATAGGAATGCAATTTTCAACTGCCACTAAAACTCCTAAAAATTATGAACCGGCGGCATTTTGTTGGGTTATCCCTATTGTTTGTAGCAAGCTGTTCTACAACAGTAAATCAATCTAATCGCAGTTCTTCCACTTTGACCGTAAGTGAACCAGAAACCCTTGAGTTTTCCGTAACTGATGTTAAGGGTGCAGAAGATTTGCAGCAAAATTATCAAGCATTTCGGACTGTTCTTGGGGAAGTTTTAGAGAAAAAAATTGAATTTTTCCCAGTAGATAACTATATAACAGCAGCCGTAGCTCTCCAGTCCGGTCAGCTAAAATTAGCTCTAACAGGGCCATCTGAATATGTGATTATGCGGGCTCGGACAAATGCTGTTCCCATAATTGCCATCACCCGCCCCGACTATCATTCAATTATTGCTGTTCGTGCCAATAGCGAGATTAAGTCAGCAGCACAATTGAAAGGAAAAACAATAGCTATGTGGGAAATAGGTTCAACCAGCGGTCATTTAGGGCCTACTAAAATTCTACTCGAAGCTGGATTAAATCCCCAAACTGACATCAAAATCTCAATGTTGGGTAAAAAGGGTTTACAGGCTCTTAAAAAGGGTGAAGTTGATGCATTAGCACTCGGTACTACAAGATACAAAGACTTGCTCAATAGCGATAATTTATCAGACAGTGAGTTTCGGATTATTGCGACAGGTCAACCCTTACCTAGTGACTTGTTTGTTGCTAGTAGCAATCTGCCTAATACCCTTGTTGAAAAAATGCGCGATCGCCTGGTAAAAAATCAAGATAAGCTAATTGAAGCGCTTTTGGTCAGTAAAGCCAATGCCAAGTATAAAGGAGCTAAACTGGTGCCAGCAAACGACAGTGATTATAACATGATTCGTGAAGTTTATAAAGCTCTTGGTCAGGGGAATGTCTTATAATATATAATTTTATCTAATGCTGAGTTTGTAGTAAGGCTTTAGCCCTTAATCCATCAACTATCGGGGATATTGCCTACTACAAATAAGAGACTTTATTTATGTGCATTTACTAATAAACTTGTTGAAATTTAGCTCAGGTTGCCAGTATGCAGAAATTTGAACAGGGGGAGAATGGGGCTGTAAAGTTCAACAATCTTACCCTAAATAGACGAAAAAATAATGCCGCTGTCACGGAAGGCGATCGCGACATCAAAAATTCTCTCAAAAAAACTCCCTTGACTGCAATTAACCGCTTCATTTCTCGCTTAAGCATTGCCAAGAAAATTAAGTATGGCTATTCCCTAGCAATTGGAGTAGCCGTACTAGGAACAACAGCGGGAATGATCTGTGGAGACTATTACCAAAAGCAAGCTTTCCAAGCTCTAACCTTCGCCGACGAGCAACAACATTTGCTCAGGGATTTAGAATATTCCGTGCAAGCAGTGCAGTCACATCCCAAACGGCTAATCTCTGTCTTGGGAGATTCAATCTGGTTTGAATATGAAACTGCTAAGTTCTTGAAAGATGTTGATACAGTCAAAAAAATTATTGCTGAATTAGCTTTATTTAGTGAAGAACATTCCACAGAATTAGCAGTAAATTCTGCTGAGTTAAAGGAATTGTTAAACGGTTACACAACTGCGACAGATTCCTACTCTCAATTTATCAAATCTTTTTGGCAACAAATAGCTCCCTCCTCACTAAAACCAGATGAAGTTAAAGAGGCACAGCAGCAGGTATTGGATTTAATCAGAGGGGATAAAGCAGTTAAGATCGATGTTAAGTTTGAGCGGCTGTCAGAGAGTTTGAGCTTGATGACACAAGTAGCTAAGGCACAGCAGAGACAAGCCTACGTTAATTTTAATAGAGCTGAGAATTTGCGAGTGCAAATCATCGTAGTGAGTATGTTAGTGTCAGTCGCGATCGCAATTTTTTTAGCCATCTGTACCACCCGCGCGATCGCCATTCCTCTCCAAGCTGTAACCAGGGTTGCTGAAACTATTACTCAACAAGCAAATTTTGATTTGCAAGCACCTGTCACCACAGAAGATGAAGTAGGAACTTTAGCAAAATCCATCAATCAATTAGTTCAATGGGTAGCAGAATACACCCATGAATTAGAGCTGGCTCGCCAAACTTTGGAAGAGCGAGTAGAAGAAAGAACAGAAGAACTTACAGCAGCGCTTCACCAACTCAAACACACCCAAACCCAGTTAATTCAAACCGAAAAAATGTCCAGTTTAGGGCAGATGGTGGCAGGGGTAGCCCATGAAATAAATAACCCAATTAACTTTATTTACGGCAATCTAGAATACGCCAACCAGTATATTATAGATTTGCTAAAGTTACTTCGTCTCTATCAACAGGAATACCCGCAACCCACAGAGGCGATCGCAGCAGAAATCGCAGATATAGAACTAGAGTTTCTCACAGAAGATTTACTAAAAATCTTTGAATCTATGAAAATAGGTTCAGAACGCATCCGGCAAATAGTTTTGTCTTTGCGAAACTTCTCTCGCTTAGATGAAGCTCAAATGAAATTAGTTGATATCCATGAAGGCATTGACAATACACTATTGATTTTGAACAGTCGCCTCAAGCATGGAATTGAAGTTATCAAAAACTATGGAGAATTGCCAGAAATAGAGTGTTATCCAGCGCAGCTAAATCAAGTATTTATGAATATTCTAGTAAATGCGATAGATGCACTAGAAGAGTCAGGGAATAACTATAAGAAAAGTAAAATTCCTCAGATTTTAATTCAGACGCAAAAGTTGGACAGTAGCCAAATTCTGGTGCGAATTTGCGATAACGGCCCAGGAATTCCACGCGCAATCCAAAGCAAGCTATTTGACCCATTTTTTACAACTAAAGAACCAGGAAAAGGCACTGGTATTGGTCTCGCAATTTGCTACCAGATTGTGGAAAAACATCGGGGGACAATAGAGGTAATTTCATCTTTGGGAGGGGGGGCAGAGTTTGCGATCGCACTCCCCGCCTCCTCTCAAACTTGAAGCTAGATATTGTCTATTATGAGGACATTAATGTGTTAACGACGACACATAATTTGTTATTCGACATATGGAGAATAGCGGACTCGAACCGCTGGCCTCTGCGGTGCGATCGCAGCGCTCTACCAACTGAGCTAATTCCCCTGATTGAGTTTTAATTTAGCATTGTTAGATGCGGGATTCCCGAATCTAAAAGGCTTACAGGTCTCGTCCGCTTTAGCTTTGGCAGACCGTCACCTACATTAGCACGTAACTGCTAAAAACGTCAAGTTTTTTCCGCAGCCGGCTCGGTGGGGGCGATCGAGCAAAGTTCCGCCACTCTGTCCAACTCTAAATCAGCAAAATAGTCCACCGTCCAATTAGCTTGGCGCTGGATCATGTGAAACGGGTAGGTGTGAGTCACTCCCGCAACTTGAATCCCCGCTTTTTTCGCCGCTTCAATCCCCGCAAAAGTATCTTCTACCGCCAAACACTCGATCGGTTGCAGGTTAAAGTCGGGATATTTCTGGTTGAGAAGTTCCACAGCCAATAGATAGCCGTCGGGTGCTGGTTTGCTCGCCGTCAAGTCGTCGCCTGCGACAATTAACTCAAAGTTTGCTGCCAAACCTGCCCGATCTAACACCAATTCTATATCCGATCGCATTGCCCCGCTAACTACGGCCATTTTTAGTCCGCAGGCCCGAATTTTGGCAAGAAATTCTGCTAAACCCGGATAAATCGGCAATGTTTCCAAACTATCTATTTTTTCCTGATAAGCTTGGGCCTTGCCCAGTAGCAAGCGATCGAGGTATGTTTCTGTTAGATATCGTCCCCGGCGCTCGAGCAGTTCGGTAATGCAAGCGCGATCGCTCCTTCCCAAACAAACTTCTCGAAACTCCCCGCGTTTGAGCTGGAGATTTTCATCGAGCATCAATCTATCGATTATTTTCTCGTGAATCGGCTCGTCATTAATAATAACGCCATTAAAATCAAATAAAACTGCTTTTAGAGTCATTAGTCATTAGTCATTAGTCATTAGTCATTAGTCATTAGTCATTAGTCATTAGTCAGCAGTCATTAGTCATTGGTTTGCTAACAGTTAACCGTTAACAGTCAACAGTCAACAGTTAATACATCAAGCAGGTGCTGGAATGCCCGGTAAATCGCCATCAAAATCAGGAGTTCGATCGCCCAAATTCCACCCCCTCGCCACCCGCACCTGTTCCAAATCTTCCCCTGGTAGAGGTTTCACGCCCTGCGTCACCTGATGCACCCACCAGTGTTCGTGAGTTTGCACCGCCGCGAATCCAGCAGCCCCCGCCCAAGCATCGACGCAGCCAGCGGCGTAAGACTTAATATAAGGCTCTTCAAAGATATCAGTCAGCCACTCTGTCTGCCGCAAAGTTTTTTGATTTCCATCCAAAATTGCCACTTGTCCCCCAACCTTCAGCAGTCGGAAGCTTTCTCGCAAAATTGCCCGCGATACAGCAGGCGGCGTCTCGTGAAACAGCAAGGAAGCAGCGACTAAATCGAAGCTGGCATCAGCAAAAGCAACGCTTTCAGCATTTCCGTGCAACCACTCGATATTTAAGCCGGCTTTTTGCGCTTTCATGGAGGCAACTACCAGCATATAAGGCGACAAGTCCAGGCCGACAACTTCCGCTTCGGGAAAGGCTTGCTTGAGCATGAGCGTTGTCGAACCCGTGCCGCATCCCAAATCGATGATTCGGCGCGGTTTCACCCGCACAGCGTCTATTAAGCCTTGCCTGACTACTGTTTCGTGGGGAGGCAAGACGTATTGCGTGATTGGATCGTAGGAAACGGCGGCAGTGGGGTTGAGGTAGCCGCCTTTAATGCCGTGAAAGTTTTGGCTGCTGTAATATTCGGGATAAACTAGGTCGGGTTGTCGGTAGCGATCGCCCGCTGTTTCCCAGTCGATACCTTCGTAGAGCCGTTTCAGTGCTTCTTCGTCGATCGCCAGTCGAATCAGGGGCGACAAAAAGCGCTCGAAAATTGTATCCTTGCCAACAGCCATAAAACTCCTTTAACAAAAACTCTTCTAATTTTAGCCAACGGCCGTCAACTTAGCATTAATTAAAACTTTTTGTCCCCTCCAACATCTTCCCTCGAACCTCTATCCCTTACCTCGGTTACAAACTCCGTGGGCTTCCCTTCCCACTTCCTCCTGATACCAGTTTCCAAAAATAATGCAACTATAGATAATATCCAAAACCTTGTATTATCAGGCATTCCCAAATTTAAAATCTAAAATCTAAAACCTAAAATAGTCTTACTTCCCGTTACTAATAGGAATTTTTACCAAAAACTGCGTGCCGCCGCCCGGAGGTTTAGAAATTTCGATGCTGCCACCGTGTCCGTCCACTACAATTTTGTAGCTAATTGCTAACCCCAAACCAGTGCCTTTGCCTACGGGTTTAGTAGTAAAAAATGGGTTATAAATTTGGTCTTTAACGCTGTCGGGAATGCCCGGGCCGTTGTCGGCGATCGCCACTTTCAGAAATTTACCGCCATTTTCGCGAACTACTCCCGTGGAAATTGTAATGATTTTATCCAGGCGATCGATCTCGTTCAAGGCATCGATCGCATTGCTCAGCAAGTTCATAAACACCTGATTGAGCTGAGACGGATAGCACTCGACTGAAGGCACTTTTCCGTATTTCTTGACTATATAAATTCTATTTTTGATGCGGTTGGAGAGCAGCAGCAAGGTATTTTCCATACCTTCGTGAATGTCTGCCAGCTTTTTGTCAGATTCATCTAGGCGAGAAAAGTTGCGCAAAGAAAGAACTATGCTGCGAATGCGTTCGGTTCCTATTTTCATAGAATTCAATATATGCGGCAAATCTTCCTCGATAAATTCTAACTCGATTTCTTCTGCAAAATCTGCGATTTCCTGGGGAACCTCTGGGAAGGTTTGTTTGTATAAACTCACCAAGTCTAATAAATCTTTAGTATATTTGCTGGTGTGAGGCAAATTAGCCGAAATGAAGTTAACGGGGTTGTTGATTTCGTGCGCTATCCCGGCCACCATTTGACCTAATGATGACATTTTTTCGCTCTGCACTAAATGAGTTTGAGTTGTTTTCAGTTCATTTAAGGCACTATTGAGCCGTTTTATTTGGTCTTGGGTTTGACTGTAAAGGTGAGATTGAGTAATTGCGATCGCCAATTGGTCTGCCACAGCTTTTAACAGTTGGATTTCCTCCTCGCTCCACAGCCAATGAGTAGCGTGGCTGCAAATTAAATAACCCTGCGGCTGGTTCTGAGTCTGAACAGGTACGGCTAAATAGCTATTAGCTTTAAGTTCTATCTGTTGAGCTGCACCCTCAGCCAAAGTGTCCCTCGAAAAAATAATTGGCTCCCCTTCACCACTCCGTAATAATACATTTCCGACCAAGTAAGGCTCAAACTTTATAGGTTGTGTCGAACCATCAGAGGGGCAACATTCCCACAGGATTTGTAACATTTTTTCTTGTGGTTTGTACCAACCAAAAGCCGCCCGTTCTAGATGCAGCAAACTGACTATTTCTTCGACTGTACTTTGCACGATTTTGTCTAATTCTAGGGAAGCCCGAATGCGTCCGGCAATCCGGTTGAGCATGGCTTCTCGCTCCGCTTGAGCGCGATTGTTTTCGGAAGAGTAAATTAGCCAAATTGCTGCTAGCATTGCCGGGCCGAGCAGTCCGGCGACTACAGATGTCAGCAAATTTAATGCTTGCAGTTGGGATTCAATATTTTCGCGGGGAATTACTAAAGCCATCGACCAGTTAACTTCCTTGAGGGGAGCATAGGCCACATACACCCATTTGTTATCTATTTTTACCAGTTCGATGTTCGTCTGGCGGTCGATCATTTGCCGCGCAATTGTGGAGAGTGCGGGGTCTTGTGAATGTAAAAAGCTTGGGGCCGGCAGATCGATATTTCCGATTAAGTTATTGTTGGGATGAACAATTGGCACTCCTTGTGAATTGAGCGCAAAAGCATAACTGTCGGAACCGTACTGCAAGCTGTTAGCCACAGATGTTACTCTGTCTAATTTAATGCCGCCTGAGAGGACTCCTATTACTTTATTAGGAGCGGGAGATAAGGCCCAAATAGGAGCTGAAATGATGATCGTCGAAACTTTTGTACTGCGGCCGATCAGCGGATCGGAAACGTTGATATTCCCGGCCATTGCTTTTTGAAAGTGTTGGCGGTCTTTAGTGTTCCCGCGGTTGCCTAAAGTGTTGATAAATGAGCCGTCGGCTTGAATTAATGACAGGATAAAATACTCTTTTAATCTGTATATTTCTCCTTGCAACCGGGGCTCGACTAATTCCCAATTGAGAGTGCGAACCGTAGGATCGTAAGCAATGGTTTCTATTTCTGCTTTGCGGCTGCTGAGCCAGCGATCGATTTCGTCGGTGCCTTTTTCTAGTTTTAATAGTGCTATTTGTTTTAAATTGTCGAGGATTAGTCCGCGCACAAAAAAATAGCTGATGCAAGCAGTGGTGCTAATGCTTAAAGCCGTGGTGGCCAGAATTAGCAGGGTCAGCAAATGGCGGCGCTGCCGTCTGTGCTGCCACAGACTGTGCGCTTGCTGCCACCGCGATTGAGCAGAACTGCTGATGTTTTGCCAAAAGCGGCGCAGCTTTTTTGTTTGGTGGGGCGGCGGCGCAGACACAGATCCGGCTTGATTTGCTGGGTTTTGCATCATCAAATGTTCCCTCAGAGTCAAATTCGTCATTCGTCATTCGTCATTCGTCATTCGTCATTCGGCAGAATTAATATCAGGCAAGTAGTGAGACCAGTTTAAGAAAAGAATGCAACTGTAGCCAAGATCAAAATCCTGGTAGTCATCAGTCATTCCCAATCTCAAATCTCAAATCTCAAATCTCAAATGGTATGACTTGCACTACTGACAGCAAACAATTTTTATTCGGGTCGGGCGCTCACATTCTATTTTGGCATCAATTTTATATTTCGACCTTCGGTTTACCTACTCTCAGTTAGTGCTTTACGATATCTTTAATATCTATCTCGTTTGTATAACAAAAAAATTATAAATAACACAGAGAAATTACGGAGTTTTTTAAATTAGCAATGTATTATAATGTATGGGCAAAACCCTATTGACAATTTTACCCATTTGCGCTATGCCTTCAAGGGGAAATTTTTTCGTCTAAAGCTTTTTTGGCGAAGCGGGTTGCATAAACGGTGAGGACGATCGTTGCTAGCAAACCAATGCCGTAGAGAGCCCACTCAGCAGCAGTGCGCGATCGCCCGCTAGATCCGAGTGCAGCCAAACTCCCGGCCAGGGAACCGATATAAACATACATGACAGTTCCGGGAATCATGCCGATCCAAGATGCGAAAAAATAGTCTTTTAGAGATACCTGCGTGACTCCAAAAGCATAGTTAAGCAAATTAAACGGAAAAATTGGAGAAAGCCGCGTCAGCAAAACAATTTTCCATCCTTCAGAGGCAACTGCTGCATCGATCGCCTTAAATTTTTGATTGCCTTCAATCTGTTTGGAAACCCAGTCGCGAGTTAAATACCTTCCTGTTAAAAAAGCGCAAGTTGCACCTAAAACCGAGCCGATGGAAACGCAAACCGAACCGCCAACAACTCCGAACAAAACGCCAGAACCGAGAGTCAGCAAAGAACCGGGGATAAATAAAACCGTTGCTACAATGTAAATTAGAATAAAAGCTGCCGGGCCCCACGGGCCGAGACTCGCGATCGACTCCAGCGCATTTTTCAAAATTCCTTGGAAATTAAAAAACTTTGCCGCTGCAATTAAAGCCACAGCTAAACCAATCCCTAAAATCAGCTTCCAACTGTTGGATGGCGGCGGATTTTCACCGGGCGATCGCGAATCATTCATTACCTAAACTCCCCAGTCTAAATTTCATACACCGTCGTTTCCAGAGTAGGGACACGGCACTGCCGTGTCCCTACTGTATTTCATCCCATTGATGATATAAAGCGCAACTTTTCCCTTAAATTAAATCAAACTACCGCCGCAGCTAGAACCTGAACCTGCCGTACAGCCGTAACAATAAGCAGCAGTTTGCACCTCTTGAATCAAATCTAAACTGCCAGATGCGAGCAATTTCGCAGTATTTATCTTTTCCCCACTGCCAGTTTTTGCCTGCAGATTTTCCATCTGGTTAAAATCGCAGTCGTAGACATTGCCCAAATAGTCGATCGACAATTCGTTACGGCACATTAAATGTTCCAGAGTACCGGGATTAAAATTATCCTCCAAAAACCCGAGATAAGGCTTGTGCAGTTTCTTATGTTCCAAATGAAACTTAGTCCGTCCCACCGGCAAATTAGTAATCGCGAACAATTGATTGAAACAAATCCCAAAATTTTCGGCTAAATAAACCTTGTAATCTTGCTCTAACTTGCCTTGTTCCGGTGTTAGCGAAAACTTGTCTGTTGCCACCACTTGCGGATTGTACACCAAATCTACAATTAAATTTGGGTTTTTCCCGTATCCCAACTGATTTAGCTTTTGCAGCGCCCGAATCGAACTGTCAAAAACACCGCTGCCGCGCATTTTGTCCACATTGTCAGCTTGGTAGCAGGGAAGCGACGCCACAATTCTGAGTTGGTGTTCCGTGCAATATTCGGGAATATCTTCAAAACCTTTTTCAAAGTAAATCGTCAAATTAGAACGAACAATTACCTCTTTACCTGCCGCCCTGGCAGCTTGCGCCAGCGGTTTAAAACCGTAAAGCATTTCGGGAGCACCGCCAGTGAGGTCAACAGTTTGAATTTGAGGAAAACGGCGAATGATTTGAATTAATTGGTCGCAAATTTCCGGGGAAAGTTCTTCTGTTCGTGTCGGGCTAGCTTCTACGTGACAGTGAGTGCAAGCGAGATTGCAGCGTTTCCCTAGATTAATTTGTAAGACTGTAATTTGCTTTTTAGTTAAAGCTGAGTTGAGTTTGTTTCTGAAAGGCGTGAGTGCTGTCTGAATCATGTGCTAATCTAGTTGGTCTTTTCTCGCAACGGATTTAGAGGCGTTCTGGCGGAACGCCTCTGATAATTTAGCACTAATTCCGGGGATGCGACAGCGACAGATTTGAATTATGCGGTACGGAGTTAATTCAAACTCAGATTTTGCACCATTGTCAGCAACAGGCAAGATGCCTGTTCCACAAAGGTTAATTTGCTTGTGGGGTGGGCATCCTGCCCCCCCGTCTACTTAATCTTATTTGAGAGTGTCAACTAATTTTTCAACTCGTGCTTTGATTTCATCTCGAACGCGGTGAAAAGTTTCGATTGGTTGTCCGTCTGGATCGTCGAGTTGCCAATCTTGAAACACTTCTCGCAATACCCACGCTTCGGGTAAATTCACGCCGCAGCCACACAAAGAAATTACGGCATCGTAGTCTTCTGCATTGAATTCGTTTAACGGATTGGATGTTTGATCGGTGATATCAATCCCGATTTCAGACATGACTTGAATTGCTGTCGGATGAACTCTGCTTGATTCTAACCCGGAACTGGTGACTGCAATTTTGCCGTCTCCGATGGTTTTAGCGAATCCTTCTGCCATTTGCGATCGGCAGGAGTTTCTTTTGCAAACGAACATTACTTTTATCATGGTATTTGTTGGTTGTTAGTTGTTAGTTGTTAGTTGTTAGTTAGATGTTTCAAGGGCGCGATTTGCTACGTCGATCGTCACTTTAGCTGCTTGTTCCTTGCGTTCGCTGTGGCGATCGGTCAAATAGTCGGTTTGCTCCCGCAACAGCAAGGTAAACTTGTACAGTTCCTCCATCACGTCGATCGCCCGATCGCGGTAAGCCGAATCCTTCATTGTCCCATCGTCGTTAAACTCCTGATAAGCCTTAGCAACAGAAGACTGATTCGGAATCGTAAACATCCGCATCCAGCGGCCCAAAATTCTCAAAGTATTGACAGCATTAAAAGACTGCGAACCGCCGCTGACTTGCATCACCGCTAAAGTTCTACCTTGAGTCGGTCTGACGGCCCCAATACTTAAAGGAATCCAGTCAATTTGATTTTTCATAATGCCCGTAATATTGCCGTGCATTTCTGGACTAGACCACACTTGACCCTCCGACCACAGGCTCAATTCCCGCAGTTCTTGAACCTTCGGATGCGTATCGGGAACGCTACCATAAATAGGCAATTCTAGAGGATTAAAAAATTGAACTTCGGCACCGAAACCCTCAATAATTCTTGCCGATTCTTCCGCCAATAAACGGCTGTAAGAACGCTCTCTTAAAGAGCCGTATAAAAACAAAATTCTCGGTTTGTGCGTAAAATTTGTCATGATACTTTTAATTAAAATCCCGAAATCCGTTAGACAGTTCTCGATAAACTGCGACTGCCAATTGCGCTCCCCAAATGGGAGCAACCCAGTAAACCCAATGGTGTTCCCAAATTCCGCCAACTAAAGCCGGGCCGAGCGATCGTGCCGGATTCATGCTCGCTCCGGTAATCGGCCCCATAAATGCAGCTTCCAGTCCTACCGTTAACCCAATTGCTATCCCGGCAAAACCGATGTGAGCGCGTCTATCTAATCCAGAACCGAGGATAACAAACATTAAGATAAAGGTCAAAACAGTTTCTAAAATTAGAGACTGCAACCAGTTACCGTTGAGAGGGATAGTTGCACCGAGCTTGGCAACTTTTCCTAATGTAATTAGCAGCAGTGCGGAAGCTGCGCTCGCCCCCGCACACTGCGCTAAAATGTAAGGCAAAACTTTGTATTTTGGGAAAAAACCGCTCGCCCAAAACCCTAAAGTTACGGCTGGATTAAAGTGTGCGCCGCTGATGTGTCCGATCGCGTAAATCATGGCACATACTACTGCACCAAATACAAAACTGACGCCTAAATGAGTTACTGAACCACCGCTAATTGTGTTAACCATCACAGCGCCGGTGCCTGCAAAAACCAAAATAAATGTACCTAGAAATTCGGCGATCGCCTCTCGCCTGCAATCTCGGCCAGCATTCGCTAACCTATGAGCTTTTGCATCCATCACTCTGAATTAATTGATTACAATCAATAATATCAATAAAATTTGATATGTCAACTACTCAAAACTTGACTTCTGTAATTGACTGATTAAGAAATGTTGATGGATTAACCAGCGTCGGAGCACTGGCGCGCCGGCAGGATTTGGCTAAACCGGCGGTACTCGGCGAGGTACTGTTCCAGGGCGAGAAACTGAGCTAGATTGAGGCTGTAGTAGATCCAGCGGCCTTCTTGGCGGCTGCGGACTAAACCGGCTTCTTTTAGGGTTTTGAGGTGGAAAGAGAGTTTAGGCTGAGGGGCGGAAAGCCGATCGCACAATTCGCAAACGCACAACTCCTGTTCTCGCAGCAACTCCAAAATCTGAATCCGCAGGGGGTCAGAAAGAGCGTGAAAGCCAGCGGAGACAAGTTTTTCCGAAATCTGTCGCTGTGGAATGCGATCGGGCGCAGCCGTAGAATTTTTAAGCATCAATTATTTTGAAAAAATCCTTACAAAACATCATATTTTCTGAAGCTTCATCCCAGAAAATTGCTGCATTTAGCATCGACAGATCCTTCAGACTGGATACTACTTCGGATTCTGTACCCGCGCCGGCACATCAGTGAGTCCGGTCTTTTGCATTAGCGAAATCACCCCTACAGATAGAATTCCCCCAATAATAGCCCCGACAACTACCAGGATAATAAAGACTTTTTGCAGAGTTTTTTTAGTTGCTGGGTGGTACTGTCTGGGCAATGCTTCACCTTGCTCGTCAAGTTCTTGCTCCAAGGGGTCTAGCGGATTGGATGGATTTGAGTTAAAAGGATTGGGCGCTTGATTCATGGCTGGCTTTGGTTAAAGGAGATTAACAACTATTTTAACTTGCGATTTGCACGCAGCAGCTTAAATAAGCTGAGGCTTATCTAAATTTTACAGTCAAGTTTGATGAAATTATTGTGGGGTGGGCGTCCCGCCCGCCCGAAAAATACAGCGCAAGATGCGGGACAGCTTAATACATTCTGGTTTCACTCAAGACTCTATAAATTTTATTAAGATACCGATAAATTTACCAACATTATTAATAAAATATTCACTGGTGTCAATCTGGATCGCAATTCCTTCTAACTTGAAAAATTTCCAGATACTCCCAGTTGTGACAACTCCATAAATTATCTGAATGTCATTTTCTTGACGCTGGTTAAATATTTGTGCTGCGATCGTTTCTGCCATGCACTGTCCTAAGCCGGATTGAATGTTGTCATTTTTGGCTTCAACCAAGGCGATAACTGGGGCTTCAATGACTAGCTGTTCGGGCGATCGGCTAATTAGAAAATCGCAATAACCGCTCAAACCCCTAGCAGCGTCTACATTAAATTCTCGACCTGAAAATAAACTCATCCGTTCCGGGAGCCGTCTTTTTATCTCAACTAATATTGGCGCGACAATTAGCTCGGAGCGAGCTTTCTCGGAATTAATATCTAGTGCTAAAGGCAGATTGAATTGCAAAGTTTCTTGCAAAAAACTGCTTGGTTCTATTTCGGGAATGTCGGCAAACAAGCCCATCTTGCTCGAAAAGGCGATGCCGAAAGTGGCCTTAATTTGTTCTATGCTAAATTGGCTGTAGGGCATTTCACTGCCTATGGCGAAAAATTAAGTGTTTTTAAGAAGCTAAAATTATATCACTTTAGGCGCTAAAATTTGAAGCGGGGGTATTTATATACTTGCCTGCTTGTCCAATGTTTTCTGTCAAAGATAAAATTACTATGACGTTACGCGAACTTCAAGACCGAGCACTGAGGTTGTCTGCCGAGGAGCGATGGCAGTTGATCGATGCCTTGATGCGATCGCTCCAACCGAAACCCCGATCGAAGGTGAAACCGAAGGGTTTAGCCGCGAGTTTAATTGGCATTGCGAAAACGGACGCGCCACCACCTACAGATGCAGAAGTAAAGGCAATGTTGGATGAGCGGTTAGTCCAAAAGTATCTGTGATGAAAGTTTTATTTGATACGAATGTTTTACTGGATGCAATGCTTGCACGCGAACCTTTTAGACATCTCCAAAATAGTAACATTATGTGGTAAAAGAACATAAGAGACCTTTTTTTACACAGAAAGATGAGCGACATCCTGAATCATATTGAAGAAAATCATAAAGAAACACAGCGATTAATTGGTCTGGCCTATGAAGAGTTACAACAATTGCTCCAAAATGCCGAACGATTACATCATGAAAAACAAGCTTTACTAGAAGCAAAGAAAGTAAGAATTATTGCTGGTGGAGGAGGTCGAAAACCCAAACTATCTCTTCCCGAACAAATAATTTTAACATTGGTCTATCTGAGGCATATGACAACATTTCAACTTCTGGGCATCCAGTTTGGAGTAAGTGAGTCTACAGCTAATGATACATTTAACTATTGGTTGCCGCACCTGCGGGAATTGCTACCATCTAGCTTGCTGGAACAAGTAAAAAAAAACGCTGCTGACCATGCAATAGTTAAGGAAATACTCACAGAATATGAATTAATAGTAGATACCTACGAACAAGTCAGAGAGAGACCTGGAGATAAGGATGAACAAGAAAAATACTTTTCAGGCAAGAAGAGTAATCATACATTCAAAAGTCAAATAATTATCATGCCAGATGGTAGAGATATAGTTGATGTTGTGGCAGGGGAACCTGGACCTAAAAGCGATATAACCTTATTCCGGGAATATCGCTCCGAGTTTGACCCTCAACAAAGATTTAAGGGAGATAAAGCTTACGTTGGAGAAGATTTAATAACAACTCCCATTAAAAAACCCAGAAACCGAGAATTAACAACTGAACAAAAAGAACAAAACAAAGCGTTTTCGGCTCGCCGAATTTTTGTGGAACATCGAATTAGAACGGTCAAGATATTTCGAGTTGCCCAAGAAAGATTTAGATTAAACCCCCAAAAATATGAGCAAGTAATTTTAACGATTTGTGGAATAGTAAGGTTGCGAATTGGAGCCTTAATATTACCATTAGGAAAAGCGGGGAAATGATCGGATTAAAATTAACAGAGCTTACTCAATATTTTGGCATAATTATCAACAATAAATATCTCAAAGTCTGGTTTTATCGTACACACTAGCTAATTTACGATGATTACATTTACGTCCTAGAACTTAACTATACAGAGGCTTTGAGTGTTTTCGGAGATGTCTTTTGTAGCGGATGCTGCTTTTTTACTGAATGCAGTTGAATCGGGGCGAGTTGAAGGGTTTATGTCGGCGACAACGGTTACGGATGTGCATTATTTGGTGGGACGACAAACCAAGAGTTCTGAAGCTGCGATTGCTGCGGTAACTCGACTTTTGGCATTGATGGAAATTTGTGCGGTGGATCGAGAGGTTCTGGAACAAGCAATCGCGCTGGGATTGCCGGATTTTGAAAATGCGGTGCAGATAGCGTGTGCGATCGAGTTAGAGTTAGAGGCGATCGTTACTCGGGATGTGAATGGATTCGCAGGGTCGCCGATTCCCGTTTTGTCACCTCAAGAACTAAGAAATAGGTTGAGCTAGCAGAGGACTGAATAAATTAAGGGATCGGTGTTTCATCCCGCCTTAAAAGCGCGGAAATGAAACACTTACAGAAAAAAGTATCGGTATCTGTTATCCTTCTGCTTTCGACAAACGATGGAGAGAAATTGTTGCCGCTTGAGATACTTGAGAATTGCTATCTTTTTCTAAGTATTTTAAAGCCGAAACGCTCTTAACACTCGGCAAATTGCCCAAAGCTTCAGCCAGCCTCTGGCGGATCAGCCAATCTTCCGACTGAGCAAAATTGAGGATGCGATCGATCGCGCCCATTTCCTTAATTTCCCCCAAAGCCGAAATCGCCGCCTGCTGTATCACCACTTGCTCGCATTCGAGAGCTTTCAGCAGCACGTCGCGAGCCCGGGGATCTTTGAGATTCCCCAAAGAAACAGCAGCACTGAAGCGCACCAGCCATTGAGTATCCTCATAAAAAGCCCGCACCAAAGCCTCAAAAGCTCTGATATCTTCCAGATAGCCCAAAGCACCCGCAGCGTCAGCGCGAATGCCGTAATCCGGGTCAGTTTCTAGCAATTTGACTAGAATGGGATAGCACTCTGCTGTCGGTTTGACCCCGAGAGCAAACACAGCCATCGATCGCACCTGCAAACTTTCGTCGTTCAACACCTTTTTAATCAAAGGTACTGCCTCTGCAGCAGGCACGTTCCGCAAGTTGGCCAAAGCCACCATTCGATCGGCTGAATTTTCGCTTTCTAACTTGGCGGCAATTTGCTCTAAGCTTAAAGTTGTCATTATTGGTAAATCTTGTAGTAAAACTTTACATTCTGGTTATTTTGATTATAGGGGAGTCTCAGGAGAAAAGCAGGCAGTAAAAACCGCCCAAGGATTTGAGATCGGTGAGATTGCGAATTAGTGACACCATTAATCTAAAGCAGAGATTGCGTGGAAATAATAAATTAGAAAGTCTATTATTTAAATCCCAAGCACAGGCGAGGTGTTTCCGCCGTTCCCCAAGGCTTTGCCCGATAGTTAGCTCTGACTCTGACAACCTGCAATCAACTATGCCCTTTTACCAGCCTCCCTTTTACTCCTCAGCCTTAGAACAAGCGATCGACCGCTACCCCGTAACTGCCGGGGCAGAAACTTCTTTACCAGCGGCGATCGCCCTGATGAGTCAGTTGCAAAACAGTTGTCCGAGAGTCAAAACACCTTTACCCTCAGACCGGGGGGCGAGGAACGAAGCGTCCGCGCCGGACAAGCTGCGGGCGCGATGCGTGCTCGTCGTGCAGAACCAGCAAACTATTACCCCAGGCAACTTATCCGACAACCCCAGCCGCGGGCTGTTAATCGGCATATTAACTCCCGCCGACTTAGTGAGGCTGATCGCTTCTGGAAAAATAGACAACCAGCAAAAAGCAGCCCTGCACAAAATACCGATTTCCGAAGTGATGTCACTCGTGTCAGTCTCCCTGACAGAATCCGACGACCAAGACGTGTTCGCCGCTTTATCCTTATTTCGCCAGCACAAGATTCGCTATTTGCCGATCGTCAATCACTTGGGCCACTTGGTAGGAGTGCTAACGCGGGAAAGAATTCGCCAAGTATTGCAGCCTTCAAACATTCTCAAATTGCGGCGGGTAGCAGAATTGATGACTACGCCAATTACAGCGCCCCACACCGCCTCGCTGCTAAGCATAACCGAACTGATGTCACAGCATCAAGTCAGTTGCGTAGTCATTACAAAAAACACAGAATTAACAATGGAGAAGCCCAAAGAGGACTATACCTCCATTTTTAACTATTCCTTTCACCAACCCCTGGGAATTCTTACCGAATACGACATCGTGCAGGCACTGTTTCTCGAACTAAATTTCGAGCAAACCCCAGCTCAAAAAGTCATGAGAACTCCCCTGCAATTTCTGCAACCTTCCGATTCCCTGTGGACGGCGCACAAACAAATGGAGCAGCAACAAGTGCAGCGGTTGGTCGTGTGCGGGGGGCGCGGAGAACTGTTGGGAATTATTACTCAAACCAGCTTGCTCAGAGTCCTCGACCCGACAGAAATGTACCGAGTTGTCAAACAGTTGCAGCAGTCAGTTTATCAACTGCAAGCGGAAAAATTGGAACTGCTGCAAAGCCGCAATGCCAAACTGGAACAGCAGGTGCGGGAACGGACTGCAAAACTCCACGAACAATTGCAGCGCGATCGGCTGTTAACTCACATTGCCTTGCGAATTCACCAATCCTTAAACCTCGAAGAAATTCTCCACGCCAGCGTCGATGAAGTCCGCCAAGTTTTGCAAGCCGATCGAGTTGCAATCCTGCATTTAGAGTCGAGCAATTACGGAATTGTAGTGGCAGAATCCGTTGCCGAAAATTGGTCTTCAATCTTGGGAGAAATCCTGCCCGATAATATTTGGCAAGAATCTGCTTCGGCGATCGAACAGGAAATTTATGCCGTCCCCGACATCGACCAAGCCCGTTTGAGCGCCGAAAAATATGCGCGGTTCCAGCAAGCGCAAATCAAAGCTTATTTGATTGTACCCATTTTGCAAGACGGCAATTTGTGGGGGATGATGTGCGTCCATCAGTGTTCCCAATCCCGGCAGTGGCAGCCTTCGGAAGTGGATTTGCTGCTGCAACTGGCAACTCAAATCGCGATCGCCATTCAGCAAGCCCAACTCTACCAGCAAGTCCAAAACCTCAACACCGACCTCGAACGCCAAGTTCAAGAACGCACCGCCGAATTGCAGCAAAAAGTTCACGAACTCCAGCATTTAAACGTCCTCAAAGATGAATTTCTCAGCACAGTTTCTCACGAACTGCGGACGCCTTTAGCTAATATAAAAATGGCTATTCATATGCTGAGAATTTCTCCTACACCAGATCGGCGCCAGATTTATCTTGAAATTTTAGAAACAGAATGTACTAGAGAAACTGATTTGATTAATGCTTTGCTCGATTTGCAGCGGCTCGAAGCAGCAACTTGTCCGATCGATCTGGAACCAGTAAACTTAGAAGTCTGGCTGCCTACTATTATCGACCCGTTTTACACCCGCGCCCACAACCGCCACCAGCATTTGCGAGTAGAGTGCGATCGCCACCTCCCCACGATCTGTTCCAACCGCGCTAGTTTGGGACGAATTTTAGCAGAACTCCTCAACAATGCCTGCAAATATACTGCTAATGACGGCGAAATCTCTCTGAAAGTTGAGTGCAAAAAGGGAGACTGCGAAGATGGAGGACAAGGGGAAAATTCGCTACAAACAAGTGATGTCCCTTCCAAAATCGAATTTACACTCAGCAATCAATCGTCCATTTCCATAGAGGAATTGCCTCGAATTTTTGAGAAATTTTATCGAGTTCCCAACGCCGATCCTTGGAAACAAGGAGGTACAGGTTTAGGTTTAGCTTTGGTTCAAAAACTTGTCGAACAGTTGCAGGGAAAAATAGAGGTTGAAAGCAGCAATGGCTGGACTAATTTTACAGTCACATTTCCTACCAAGCCGGATGGGAATTAGTCCGCCGTCATCTTTTTTTGCTCTCACTCTTTTTTGGGAGCTAGTTTGCGGATGCCAGACGGTACTGGTGAAAGATTCAAATATTCATTTTTCTCTTCAACAACTGATGATTTAGATACTTGATACTTCTTGCCTTTGGTGGCATGATTAGCAACTGTGCCCAAGCAAGGTATACCAAAATTTTCTAATTGACTGAAAACTTTTTTGACTACAGAAAACTTGACCTGACGAATTGCTACAACCATTAGTATTCCATCGGTGCGCGCCGCTAAAAAATTCGTATCTTTACTGTCAACCAGCGCCGGCGTATCGTAGATAACTAAGTCATATGTTGCGTGAAGTTCTTCCATTAAATACTGCATCCCAGATGAGGCAAGCCGTCTGGCAGTACCGGGAATAGGGAGACCGGCAGTCAATACAAAAAGATTATCTGCGTCAGGCGATCGCTGGATAATTTCATTTGGTTCGTTTTTATTGTCGAGCAAGTTGCTCAATCCCTTAACATTAGGCAGTTCCAACAGCAAGTGCAAGCTGGGCGAATGCAAATTCGCGTCTACTAACAGCACTCGCTGACCCGCCAGCGCTGCCACATGAGCTAAGTTTAAAGCAACCGTAGATTTGCCTTCGCCAACTGTAGCCGAACCAACTGCCAAAGACCTAATCGTTCGATTTGAAGAAAGAAAGCGGATATTAGTATAAAGAGAGTCAAAAGCTTCTATAAATTCCGAAGCATTTTTATTATTACCCTCTTTTCCTTCAAGATAAGCATAGGCATTAGCAATAGAAGGCGGAAACTTTTTAGCATTTTTGTCAAGAGGAATTGCTCCCAATAAAGGCGGGTCAAACGCATCTTTAACGTCATCAACACAGTAGAAAATATTGCGGAACTTTTCAATGAGAATAGCCACTCCCAGACCCAACACTAGCCCCCCCACAACTGCCATCATTAATTTGTTTTTATTTTTCGATGCAAGTGGAATCAACTTGCCCTTAGGATCTCGCGGTATCCGTGGTTCAGAAATTATTTCCCAAGGTACTTGGCTTTGAGCTGCTTGGACGCGGAGAGTTTCCCGCTGACTTAAAAGTTGATCGCGGGTGCGGGCGGCTACTTCTAATTGCTGTTGCAGTTCATTGTAGCGGCGGGCTATGCTGGGAAATTCTCTTGCTTGTCGGTTCAAATCGTTTTTAGTTTGGCCGATCGCCTGACTGCGAGCTTCTAAGACTTGAACTTGGTTGGCAGTATCAACCAATTGTTTGATCAAGCCTATGCGAATCGAATTTTGAAAATTCTGAACTTTAGAATTGGCTTGGGTTCCTACTAAATTTTGCCCCAAAATTCGCTTTGTTTGCTCGTTGAGCAAAGCTACTAAATTGGCCCGCTTCCGCTCTAAAGCTTCCACTATAGGGTTTGCAGATTTAAAACGAGCTGTTTCTACAGCAATCTGACCTTCTACTTCCTTAACCTTGGTCAGCAGCTCTTTATATTGAGGTTCTTCGCTTAAAGCTGAAGCGGCAATAGCTTCATTTGGTGTAAAATCTAATTGTTTTTGCAAATTAGCGTACAGCGTTTTCTGTTCTTGCAGCAGCCTTTGAGTTTCTAACTCTAAAGTTTCTACGGTGCGAACTTGCTCGATCAATTGCGCCCCTTGTTCTTTAGGATCGGTAATCTTTTGCTGCTGCTGTATCACCTCTAACTCGGACTTCAGGTCATTTACGCGCTTGTTGAGTCCCGGAAGCTGGTCTTCAATAAAATTAACACCTTCACCAATGCGAGTCTTGCGTTCGTCAAGACTATATTTTAAATATTTCTTTTTAATTTCTTGTAAAACGAACTCAACTAATTGAGGATCTGTCTCCATGAAGCGAACTTCCAAAATTTTAGTGAGCGTCATCTCATTTTCACCCATCCGCAAAACGACTAAATTTTTTTGAAGAATTGCCTCGGTAAATTGTGGATATCGTTTTTGGACTTGTTTAACAATAGCCGACAGCATCTGAGGACTCTGGAGAATTTGAAGTTGAGTTGCGTAGTCCAAACTAAAAAAATCTCGACTCGGCACTGCCCCCCCCTCGCCGCGATTGGCTAGGGCAGCGGGGTCAGCAATTCTTGCCTCCGTTGTCACGGGTTCCACTAGCATCCGAAAATCGCCTTGATATGTTTGCTTACCTCCCTTGATCTGATAAGTAACTCCACCGCCTACGAGACCGATAATCCCAATAATGACTAGGGCTTTTCGCCCAAAAGTCCTCAACAACGGCTTTAGATTCAATCCTTTCTGAGGCGGCGCGCTTAACTCTTCTCCCTCGTCAACTGAAAATTGTTGCACCTGTCTGCTCTGGTTGCTAATGGGTACGATATGAGCGTCCTGTTCTCTTTCCATGTTGACCTCTTTGATATTTTGTTGGTAAAATCAGCTTTGTTCTGCGAGCCTTCTGGTTGATACTTTGAGCATTGGCTTAAGGATATCACAGGAGATTCTTGGTTGGTCGATCCCACTTCCTTCTAATAGTTCTCACTACTTTCACATAGTATACAAAAATAACTAAATCCCTATGTTGGGCCGACTGTAATTTTTTTTTTACTAACCGAAGAGAGAGTTGTGGCCGACTGCATTTCTGTCTGCTGTGTTGTGCTTGTATTTAAGGTTTCTGGGCGCCTCGGTCAAATTTTTCGGGTGTCGCTGAGCTTCGCCGCAGGTCGCGCCATAACTTTACCAAAATTTTACAATTGCCCCTAACAGCTCAGCCACTGCTGGCGCTAGTATTGCCTTGTCATTATTATGACATTTTTATGTTCGCTGTCAACGGCACCAGAACCGGTTAACTTACCCGCTAACTGACCGACTAAAAAGTTTTGCATTTTCCATGTAGATATAATTAACAGCATTCAGTAGATTTTTGGAACTGCAACTAATCGAATCAATTTCCGAGAAAAATCTGTCTCTTATTTTAATTATAAACTTTTTAACGAGCTGGATGGCTGCTTAAGTCTATAGACTTACTCATCGCGGTTATTCTATCACAAATTACTCTCAATAGTGCGCTACAGACATAAAATTTAATAACTTGTGTTCTCAAACTCGATCGACATCTCGAAAAACTCCACCTACCGGGGTCTTTCTACCGGGGCGGATGGCGCTCCGCGATATTATGTTTTTTCCGATAAAAACCAAGTTTCTGAGTTCCTACTATTACTAAAACTATCGCTTGTATTCGCCATCCGAGCAAGCTATAGCAATCCTTTCGGGAAACGCGCAACGGGCTTTTTTTTTCAACGAACCGATGAAAAAGGCTGATGACAAATCCGTAAAAAAAGAGAAGAGAGGAGAAGAGAAAGAGTTCGCAAGTGATGGGAGGAGTGTTATGGATAGCGCCCGGATTACAGCGTATCCCAGGTTGATGAAGTGCAGCTTTACACACGGCATTAAGCTGTTCGGCATTTAAAGGAGGATAGTAGGGTGCGGAGCGTAAATAAGCGTTTCCCATGTATAGTAAGTGTTCTAGCTGACGCACCTTACCTGGATCGTTAATGGTTTAAATGCGTAACAGCTTACCGTGTCCCTACGGGGATCGATCGATAGGCGGGTTTACTTCATAAACCTACAATCTGCTGTAGCTGTTTGTAGTTGTTAGTTTTGGAGTTTACTAATTACCGATTATTGATTGCAGCTTACTGATTTTGTGCTTTCTTTTCTCTAAGTTTCAACAAAATTTCTGCATGAACTTCGCGGGTAATCGGATAAAAATATGTGAGAATCATGCCAGCAATTAAAGCAATTGTGGGCAGCGGCCCGATCGCAACTCGAATCGCAAACAGTGCAGAATCCGGCTGTACTGGCGCAGCCTGTCCCTGAATAGTGGCTAGAAATCCAGCTTGTTCTAATGCTTGTCCTACAAACCACAAGCCCAATGCCAAACCAATTTTTTGCAGCAACACCATAAACGAATAGAACACGCCTTCACGTCTTTCTCCTGTTTGGAGTTCGTCGAGTTCAATGACATCCGGTATCATCGACCAAGGTACTAAATAAGCAGTAGAAACTCCGACACCCGCCATAACAGCTAATAGGTACATCTCAACTACTTGTCCTGGTTGCAAGAAAAACAGTCCGGCTTGGGCGATAATCCACAAACTCATGCCCATAAAATATACGGCTTTTTTGCCGTATATCTCGCTGACTTTACTCCAAACAAATAGCATGGCGAGTGCAGTGCCTTGAACGGCGATCGCAGTTTGGGTAAAAGTTGCTGGCGGCAGTTTCATCCAGTTGATGACAAAGTAGGGCAAAATAGAAGCAGTTAATTGCACTCCCAGCCAAGAACAGAGGTAAATTCCAATTACGTACAAAAAAGGGCGATTGTTAAATGCAATGCGTAACTGTTCTTTCAGCGGCAAGGAAGTTGAACTGTCATCTACTGGATTTTCTTGCAATTGAGAGATCACGTGTTTGCGGGTTCCCAAAAAGCACCAGTACAAAGGCAACACTGAAATCACTGCACAGATTGCGCCTAATACTAAGTATTTTTGGGTGTCATCTTTAACTATTGCAAAGATAATTTGCGCTAAAATTAACGACAAAATGCTGCCGCCGATCGAGAAAGAAAACCGAAAACTGTTAAGGCTAGTGCGTTCGTTGTAGTCTTGGGTTAATTCTGGAGTGAGGGCGGTGTAAGGCAGGTTGACGGCGGTGTAGGCCGTGTTAAACAAAATGCCGATCGCCACATAGTACCAAAACAGTATCGTTGGATCTTTGCTGGGAACAATCCACTGCAAAAAGAAGAAAATGCCGAAAGGAATTGCGCCGTATACCATCCAAGGATACCGGCGGCCCCAGGGGTGAGATGTGCGATCGCTCAAAACCCCCACAATCGGGTCATTTATGGCATCCCAAACCTTGCCGATCAGCAAAATGTTGCTAGCAGTACCCGCAGCCAAACCGGCGACGTTGGTAAAGAAATACAGCAGGAAAAATACCAAAACATTCGCAGTAATTGCGGGGCCGAGGTCGCCGGCACCGTATGCTAATTTTGTTGAAAAATTGAGTTTTTTTGTTTGGGGGTTGTCGGCGGCTGGTTGAGGCGGGGAAGTGTTGCTCATAAACTTTGATTTCGGGGTGATTTTGCAGGTGGGGGCTTTGTAGTAGGAGTATAACTCGGTATGCGTCCTATGACTAAATTTACTTGAGCGATCGGGATGATCCTGAAAATTTGGTAATTGATAATTGGAAATTGGGAATTGATAGATTTGTAGGGGCGGGTTCACCAACAATAATCGCCCCAAAACAAACAATCTCAAAAACCCGCCCCTACTACCCAACAAACAAGCCAAATGTACGTTCAGATTTGCGGTGGGATGGGGGCGGGTTTATATGAATTGTCCGTCATTGTTATGTATGGTTTGTGAACCAACCCCTACAACGTTTTGGTAATTCGAGCGATATCAATATACACAATACCCGTAGATACCGTAGGGTGCGTCGCCACAGATAATCTACTTCCCAAGCTCGAAAATCTAGCAGCGACGCACCCTACAAGGGGCGGGTTTTACCCGAAATATCGATCGGTAGCTAAAGATATCGATAAACCCGCCGCCCACAGACTTAAGGAAACAGTTGCGAAATCTGAACTTCTATTTCTGGAAATGCCAGCATTGACAAAATTCCATCTTCATTACATACTGTTTCTTGCCTGTAATTTCCCCCCACCGGTTCGCGAAAAACATAAACTTGCCGCGTGTTAACATCAAGTATCCAATAATCAGGAATTCCGGCCTTAGCATAAGCCGGTGCTTTTCGCTTGCGGTCTGTTTCTAAAGTCGTGTCAGCTATTTCTACTAATAAGAAAATGTTGGCGGGTGCGGGATGAAAATCTTGGTACAGCCGGGGGTCGATTTGCACTACAGCAATATCCGGTTCTGGTTCTGAATTATCACTTAGAGCGATCGGGTCTTAGATGCGAATTAAAGCAAGTCCTGCCAGCAGATTTCTCAGATAGTCGGCTGCACAGAGATTAGTTGCTCCGTGGGGAGGACTTTTTGCACTCATTGAAATAATTTGCCCGTCAATTAATTCGACTCGTTCCTCGGGATTGAGAATGCCAGTTTCGGTCATGCGGCGATATTCGTCTACAGTCCACAAGCGTAAATCTGTTACAGTCATGGCACAATTTCCTTGGGCGATATTATTTATTATCGATGCACATTCTAGTTTTATATTAAATTGCTATGTCAGCAATCTAGATTTGGCTGTAATTGCTCCCACACACCACAAAATAGCATTAACAATCTCCGAACGCTGGATGTCCTCTTCAGCTAAAAAACTTGCAAACTCTTTCTCAATATTCAGGTTGTCTGCCAAAGCATAAAGCACTTGCTTGTACTCTGTGGGCATCGGTGTTAATGTGGCTTTAACTAAATTTAACAGCGCGTTCAAACAGTTAAGCATAGTCCCTGATTCGTCAATATCTTCTGCATCGAGCAAGTACAGCGTTTCTGCAATGTCACAAATAGCATCTATTTGTGTGGGTGGCTTTCCCAGTTTGCTGACATCGATATCGCACAATTGGAGAGCGTTAATCGCTAGTTCTGGACGGGTAAAAAATACAAGTTGACCGCCGGCTACTAAAGGCGGCGGGAGCATCCCGCTTTTTAACTAAGCAGAAATACCGAGCTTGATGTCGTTATTTAAATATGCACATCTGAGTCTTAAAATTTGAGGAACATTTTTTTCGTTCCACTGTGCACCTACAATCTTAATTCTTGCTCCAATCTGTTTAATTAAAGACTCTACAGCTCC
>NZ_JAUBPE010000025.1:0-82575 GCF_036700565.1 Microcoleus pseudofavosus SVA1_A4 | reverse complement strand
TGGTGGCTGCGGGCTTTTTCATTCGTTTATTTTACCAGATGCCGCCACTGAAGTTTTTTTGACCTGAATCCTTACGTTTTTTTTACACCTATTTTTTACACAGATATGGAGTTTTAGATTATAATGTATTTAATAAACACCTTGGATAGACAAGGCGGTAATCCCGAAACCGTTAGGGGGGTGTGAAGCCTAAGAGCGTAGCGCTAAAAGGAAAACGAATGCCTTTGCTCTAAATCAGTAGAATTACTAATATATTAATATAGTTATTTATTTTTCAGGTAATATAATCACTTTTTATGGAAGATTTTAATTTCACGGATTCTATTAATAGAATTCGCCAACAGTATAATGTCTCAAGGAGCAAAAACATCGCTCTTGCAGTCTTCCAAATAGGGAATGACTCTGGCGAACTAAGAGGGATCAGCGGGAAAAGGAGTCCTGTAGGAACGGTTGATGTACCTACGCAGCCCTTTTTTCAAACCTTTGATGTTCCAGATGGGCATTCGCGAGCCTATGACAGTGAATATAAGCTTCTTGAGGAGCTAGCCTCTCGATATGGGCAGATGCCAAATATTGAAGGAACGGTTAATTTATATACAGAGCGTCCGCCTTGTGCTTCCTGTAGTTTTGTAATCGAGCAGTTTCGTCGCCTATTTCCAAACATTATGTTGAGGGTGAATCATGGAGGGTAGACTCAGAGGGTTCTGATCGAGCTGGCTTTCTAATGCCCCAGCAATAGTTATCCAGGCATATACAAACGAAACCCGCCTAAGCGGGTTTCAAAATCCTTGATTTTCCCGGAGTCGGCGTAGGCGGACTTTAGCAACGAAACCCGCTTAAGCGGGTTTCAAAATCCTTGATTTTCCCGGAGTCGGCGTAGGCGGACTTTAGCTTTGTAGCCGCGATTTTTTATCGCTATGTACTTTACAACTACGTTTTGAAAAGAGTGAATAGCCATGTATCTAGATCGAGTCAAAGAAAGGTTTAAAGAACTCAAATTGGTGAATCCGCATGAACTAATGGGCTGTACTTACCGTGAAATTACTGAGCTTGAGAAGAAGTTGGGGTTCTCGCTGCCGGAAGCCTATAAAGAGTTTCTCCTCTGGATGGGGAAGAATGCAGGTCGAGTCTTGCAGGGGTCGGACTGTTTTTTTAAACACCTACCTTATTTAAAAGAGTGGGCTATCGAACTCTTAGAAGAAAATCAATTTCCCAATACTCTGCCAGAAGATGCGTTTGTTTTCTTTATGCACCAGGGTTATCAATTTAGCTTTTTTAGACTTTCTGAAGGAGATGATCCACCCACTTACTTCTACTGTGAAGGGACAAACCAAACCTCTTTCACTAGAAGTCATAATAAACTCAGTGAATTTATGGCGACAGAGATTCAACTGCAAGCCAAGTATTTGACGGCTTTTGCTAGTTAGGAAGTCTGTTTAACGGTTATTTTGCAATCAGCAATATACTATGTCTGTCAGCGTCTTTGATTAAACAACCTTGACGATAAGGACAGCAACTCTCTGTAAACTCCACAACCCGCGACGACACAATCTCAACCCCATTCTGCCGCAACATTTCCACAGCTTGCTCAATGTCGTTGACAACTAGCTCAATTTGCATATTGGCAAGATCGTAACTTTTCCAGTTACTCGGCATGGGACGACTATTTGGAGGCACAAGATAGTCTAATAATTCAATACCTAAACCGCCTTGATTAGGTCGCAGTGCTGTAATTTTGACTTCAACTTCTTCTGGTAAATTATCAAGTCGAGCTTGCGTTTCACCTTGGTTGAAACTGCCACCCTCGACCTGCATTCCCAGCAAGTCGCGGTAAAATTTTAGACTCTGCTCAGTGTTGCTAATCGCGATCGCACTGTGGTCGATTCCTAGAAAGGCGCGATCGCTCTTTTGATGCCATTTGTCTTGTCCTTTATCGGCAGGAAACCAAATTAACTCTAAAGGATGGCGATCGCAGTCTTTGAACTTGAAGGCTCGTACACCAGCAGATGCTTTATTATCAGGCGGTATTGTCTGCGGTGCAACTGAAATCGGTTCAATTGAAAACGATCGCAAATGAGCATAAGCCCGATCCATGTCACTAACTGCGATCGCCAAATGTTGAAACCACAAATCATTACTTTGCGAATCCTTGGGAATCGGTTTTCCCTCAATATTGAGATACTGTATCAGCTCAATCAGTTCATCTCCAAGCTGCAAAGTGACAATGCGAATTGTTGCCTCAGCCACGCCTACTAAGTCGCTGTAATCCTCTGTTTCAACCGTGATGTCTGAAACGGGTTCAAACCCTAGTGCGTGCGTATAGAAGTCCTGAGAGCGATCGGCATCACTCACGGTTAACCCAATAGCACGAATCCGTTGTACCTGAATGCGATTCAACATAAAAATTTAGAGCTTATCGAAAGCGGCAAGCCTGCCCAATTGTAGGCGTTTCTTGAAGTTGCACAATCATCAAAACTGCGGGCGCATCGCCGACAGTGCCAGAAAGATGTCCCTTCTGTCCCTGGGCGTTGGCTTTAGTATTCTGGTCTTCTCCAAACGAAATTTCACCAACACCCATCTCTACTCGTTGCCCGTCCATCGTCTCCACAAACCAGCGTCCCGATAGCGGAATAATCCACTGGGGTTTCGGATTTTCATGCCAAGTGCCAATCCAGCCCACAGGTTGCACCGTAAAGACTACGGTAGCACCGACTTGCTGCATCTGCTCGAGCCACTGAGGAGAGGCAGGTGGTGAAATGCTCTTGAGAGTGAAGTCTTGAATTTGGCAACGAGACTGGTGGCTGATGCCGTCTTCGTCAGTCCAGACGTGCCAATAGTCGATTGTCGGGGGTGTTGGATGTTCGCGATCGCTCGATCGCGCTTCAGTTTGTTCGTGGGATGAAGGATGAGTCATAAAAATAAATTTCCTAGGACTTACGCATTGAAAAAAAACATTATCTATGTATTCTAGATCGTGCCATCACTGCTAAGGTTCGCCAAAATATGCTCGCGGACAACTAAAGTGAGTAGTTATTTATTAATTGCTATAACTGTCTTTGCTAGAGTATGTGAGATAAGCAACAAAACCAACAATCAGAATAGTTAAGACAATGCTGATCTGCCCCGTACCAAAACCTACTCCACCAACATCCTGAGATTTACCGATCCAATCTGCGAAGGAAGCGCCCAATGGTCTAGTCAGGATATATGCGAGCCAAAAAGCCCCGACCTCATTAAGTCCTGAGCGCCAGTATGCGATCGCTGGTAGAGCAAATAACAAGGCAAACAATACACCTGATGTGAAGTACCCCAAACCCCAAGTTGATGCTGTCATATCACCTGCGGCTGTGCCAAGCGCAAATGTAGCCATAACGGTTGCCCAGTAAAATAATTCGCGCCGAAGTGTGTAAATATGATTAATCGATAAAGTTTTCTCGCTCATATACCAAACTGCAAAAATAATACTAAGTACGATGGAAAATCCTACAGTCGATAGGAGATACGAAACACCTAATACAACATGGATAGCATCAGCAGCCATTGTTCCGAATATAGCGACCATAATAATAGCTAACCAATAGACCCAGGGAATATATTTCCGTACTGAAAACTGTATTACTAAAGCAATCACTAATCCACTTCCCCCCAGAGCGACCGCAAAAATTGGGTTCATCTGATGGGCTAGGTAATCTGAAGTTGTTTCGCCCATTCCCGTAGTCAGCAACTTGATAATCCAGAAAAAGATCGTAACTTCTGGCAGCTTTTTGATCCTGCGATGCTGTGCAGATTGTTCTGTACTGTTTGGTTTTGGCTTCATATCTGGGTGGATTTTAGTTGCGGCTTTACTCAATATACAGCACTTTGCGTGACCAAGAGGTACAGCAACTTATACCTCTGTGAATCGTTTTTCTAGTTTACTTTGACTTGTGTGTACACGGTAGCCGTTGCAAGGGGGGACGGCAAAGCCGGGGGGTAGAGATTTGTAGTCATAGTTTCAAGAATTGGTATTAGGAGTAGGCAATCACGGTTTCTCATTCACCTGCTGAATCAACTTGGCAATTAGTGCTGTCCATCCGGTTTGGTGACTTGCGCCCAATCCAGCCCCGTTGTCACCGTGAAAGTATTCGTAAAAGAGAATCAAATCCCGCCAATGGGGATCTTGCTGAAATTTTGCAATACCACCGTAAACCGGACGCTGCCCATCTTGATTTTGTAAGAAAATAGCGATCGACCGTTTCTCCAAATAAGCCGCCACCTCCCAGAGATTGAGCATTATTCCTGAACCTGTGGGACACTCCACTGTGAAGTCATCACCTAAGTAGTGGTGGAACTTTTGCAAGGATTCAATTAGTAGAAAGTTAACTGGAAACCAGACGGGGCCGCGCCAGTTAGAATTACCGCCAAATTGGCCGGTAGTAGACTCAGCAGGCTCATAGTCTACTTGATAGCGAGTGCTATCCCAATCGAAGATAAAGGGATGATCTTGGTGATAGCGGGAAACCGATCGGATACCGTGAGGTGAGAGAAATTCATCCTCATCTAACAATCGTCGCAGGATACGACGCAGCGCTTCGGGGCTGGTGATGGCAAGCAGGCGGCGATCGCCTTCTCCCTCAACGGTCATACAAGCAATATTTTTTGCCAGTTCGGGACGGTTGTTGAGAAACCACTCAATTTTGTCTTTTAACCCTGGCACAATTTCTAACAAATCTGGCTCCAGAGTATCAACTGCAAATAGCGGTATCAGTCCCACCATTGAGCGTACTTTCAGTCGCACATCCTCTCCATTGGGTAAGTGCAAGGCATCGTAGTAAAAGCCGTCTTCGTCGTCCCAAAGCACAATTTTTTCAGACCCTACTTGATTCATGGCGTTAGCAATGTAGAGGAAGTGTTCAAAAAACTTCAACGTCATATCGCTGTAGCTTTCGTCCTCACGGGATAGTTCCAGAGCGATCGCCAGCATATTTAGTGAGAACATACTCATCCATGCCGTGCCGTCTGCCTGCTCTAAATATCCCCCAGTTGGTAATGGCTTGCTGCGGTCAAATAACCCAATGTTATCTAGTCCGAGAAATCCTCCTTGAAACAAGTTTTGCCCTCGTATGTCTTTGCGGTTCACCCACCAGGTAAAGTAGATCATCAAGCGGTGAAACATTCGCTCTAAGAATTTGCGATCGCCCTTTCCAACTCGTTTTTCTTCTATTTTGTAGACGCGCCACGCCGCCCATGCTTGTACCGGAGGATTGACATCGCCAAAAGCCCACTCGTAAGCGGGTAATTGACCGTTGGGGTGCATGGTGCGATCGCTGGTTAGTAACAGTAATTGCTGCTTGGCAAAGTTTCCATCGATTAATGCCAAAGCAATGCAGTGGAACGCCAAATCCCATGCAGCAAACCAAGGATATTCCCACTTATCGGGCATGGAAATAATTTCTTCAGTGTAGAGCGTCCACCACTCAGCATTGCGCCCAGTGAGGCGTTGACTGGGCTCTTTAGGTTCCGCTGAATCTCCATGCAGCCAAGTACGGACATCATATTTATAGAACTGTTTGCTCCACAGCAGTCCGGCAAATGCTTGTCGTTGGACGTTGCGGCAGTCCTCGTCTAGACCAGGGGTGAGCGTTTCGTAAAATTCGTCTGCCTCTGTTTGACGCTGGCGGAAGGTATCGGCAAATGCTGCATTAAATGGCGTTTCTGTATATTGGTTGGTGAATCGCAATTGAATTACTTTCGTCTGTCCCGCCCCAATTTCCAAGTGATACCAAGCTGCTGCTTTTGTACCAACTCGATCGGGATTCACAGCATCCTGGTTGTTGTGAATTACATACTCGTGAAAAGCGTCTTTAACATAAGGCGAGGCATTAGCCACTCCGTAGAGGTGTTGGCTGTTAGTTTCATTTTCGGTAAATAAAAGCGGAGGATTCCCATCGCAAAATAACCAATAATCCCCATATTTCTTAGCGATCGCCTTAATTACACCATCAGCAACTTTCGATAGCTGTGACTGCGGTTTATTGCCCGTCCAGATCCAGGTATTGCGAAACCAAAGGGTCGGTAGCACGTCGATGCTGGCAGTTTCCGCCCCCCGATTTGTGACACTGATGCGAATGCAAATATCATCGGAAGAGGCTTTGGCGTACTCGGCAACCACATCAAAATAGCGATTATCGTCAAACACGCCCGTATCCAATAATTCAAATTCTGGCTGATCCTTGTGGCGATGGGCGTTTTCCTCTACAAGCTGAGTGTAGGGAAATTCCTGTTGCGGATACTTGTACAACCAGCGCATATAGGAATGGGTAGGCGTGTTGTCTAGGTAGAAGTAGTATTCTTTGACATCCTCACCGTGATTTCCCTGTTCGTTAGTCAGCCCAAACAGGCGTTCTTTTAAAATTGGATCGCGGCCATTCCACAATGCTAGACCAAAGCAGAGTTGACTGTGGCGATCGCACCATCCACCCAGTCCATCTTCACCCCAACGGTAAACGCGCGATCGCGCATGGTCGTGAGGAAAATACTCCCAAGCTGAACCATCAGGTGAATAGTCTTCTCGCACTGTACCCCATTGGCGATCGCTCAGGTAGGAACCCCAACGATACCAAGGTTGATCCGGTTCGCAATTCTCTTCTAACCGTTGCTGTTCTGCGTTCATTCGTTTTCGTTCCCATCTCTTTGCGTCCGCATCTGAGCCAGATTTCTCAAGGAACCACTAATGCTGCGTGAGTTCGGTACGTCCTTGTTTCCACCGGGCCATCCTTCACGTTGACGAGAGCGATCGCCATCTGTCTCCTCGGTTTGATCGTGGAATAGGATTTGCTGCGTCGGAAAAGGTAGGTCAATGCCGTTGGCAGTCAGCTTGTTCTTGATGGCAGTGAGAACTTTATCCCTTGTATCAAGCGCCTCGGCACGTCGCGGTGGATCGATCCACCAACGCACGCGAATGTTCACGCTACTTCCAGCCAACTCCATCACTAATACATCTGGGGCAGGCTCTTTGAGAATGCCTTCTAAATTAGCGATCGCTTCCATTATCAACTGCTTCACCCGGTCGATGTCATCCCCATAACCGATACCAACGTCGTACTGTACTCGGCGGTTTTCCCAACTGGTATTAACCATCACCGAGTTTGTAAATAACTCGGAATTCGGGATCACAACCCGACGACCATCGTATGTTCTAATCGTTGTGGCACGAGTCTGAATCTCTTCAACCGTTCCCTCAAAGTTTTTGAAGACAATTTGGTCATTAAGCTGGAACGGCTCAGTTAAGAGAATTAAGATACCTGCTAGGAAGTTTTGCAGAATATCACGAAACGCAAAGCCAATCGCTACACCGCTAATGCCCAAAAGTTGAATTAAATCCCCTGCCTTGAATGAGGGGATGACAATAGATAAGGCAACGAATAAACCGATTAAAATGACGATGCCTTGTGACAAACGTCCGAGTACCAGTCCCAGATTCCGCGCTTGTCGATGCCTGCTGGTAAGGCGTTTGACTAGCGACTTGAATACCCTGGCGGCAAACCAGAAGATGGCAAAGACGATTAAGGCGAGTACCAAATTTGGCAGTATGGTAATCAGGCTGTTAGTCATTGCCTGTATTTTTCCCCACGCCGTTGATACTGGTTCAGAATTCATACGCCTTCCTCGCTCTCGTCAATTTAGCTAATAGTAATAAAAAGTCAAAAACTGCGCTGTTGCTGTTCTGCGTTCATTTAGCCCCCCGTGGCGAACCCTGGATACAGAGTCATGCCGCCGTCTACAAATAGAGTTTCACCATTCACATAATCTGAGTCATCCGAGGCAAGCCAAACAGCAGCTTTAGCGATGTCTGTTACATCTCCAACCCGTTTTGCGGGAATGAGTTTTAGTAATTTTGCCTCAGCTTCAGGTGTGTCCCAGGCTGATTTATTGATTGGGGTTTTAATCGCACCGGGTGCAATGCTGTTGACCCGAATCCTGTGGGGTGCGAGTTCCTGGGCAATACTCTGCATCATCATGTGGATGCCTCCCTTACTGGTAGCATAGTTGACGTGACCCGCCCAAGGAATCACCTCGTGTACCGAACTCATACAAATGATTTTGCCTGCGGCACAGGAGATATCTGGTTTCACGCCCCGCTTAAGAAACTCTTTTGCCGCTTCACGGGCGCAGAGAAATTGTCCGGTTAGGTTGATGCCAATAACTAAATTCCAATGCTCAAGAGTCATGTCTACAAAGGCTGAGTCTTTTTGCAGTCCGGCGTTATTTACCAGGATGTCGATCGTGCCAAAGTGCTGGTACATTTGGTCAAACATGGACAAAACTTCCTCTTCCTGGGCAACGTTTGCACCAATCGCGATCGCATCCCCACCGAGCGATTTAATCTCGCTCACAATCTTTTCTGCTGCTTCCTGTTCAGAATGGTAGTTGACTACAACAGAAGCACCCGATGCAGCCAAAGCGCGGGCTACTCCTTCACCAATACCAGAACTAGAACCCGTTACGAGTGCTTTTTGACCTTTGAGAAGATTAGGGGAATAGCTCATATTTTTTCCTCGTCTTGTTTCCTAGAAACTAAATTTGTACCTAATTAACAACTACTTATCTAATCCTAAAACTATTAGTATCAGGACTCAAGCCAACTGTCACACTCAAATCAACTTGTAGGGTGCGTCAGATCCCAAAATTTTGGAGATAATCACTAATTTTATCGCTCTGACGCACCCTACTTAATGTAACTACTTAAAGATTGATTTCTTGGTTTCTGCGCTAACTTTAGGGATTTATAGAAGTAACTACGTCTATCTAATGGGGTAATTAGCGTCTATTTCTGAGAAGACAATAGAATTTCATGATTATTTTATCGAAAAACTTACATATTATTTTAATTTTCAAACAAGGCTTTTTGTGATACAGAGGGAGTTTTATGTCATTAGTGTGTCAAAAATATGACAAGCGATCGCCTTAAAACTTTAGAGACTTGAAAGCCGAATGGCTTTAGAAGAAATGGTTGTTTTTTAGGCTTAGATCAATCTTTAGATAGATATGTTTGTTTAGAATTAGTTTCACTCTGTATTTAGAGAAATCCCTGTCAGCTCGCCTCCGGGAGCAAATCCAGTAAAAAAAGCGATGCCTCTGCTTCTGCCTCTCAATAATGCGAATCTACCTTACCCAGATCCGCTCCATCCGATCGTCGTCCATTTCGCGATCGCGATGATATTCTTTTCCTTCTTCTGCGACGTGGTAGGCTATTTTACCCGCAATCATCGTTTGTTAGAGGTAAGTTTCTGGAATATGTTTGTTGCTTCAGTCAGTATTTTCCTCGCCGTCATCTTTGGTCAGTTTGAAGCTGGTTTGGCCCAACCTTACGAAGCCGTCAAGCCGACACTGAATTTGCACACAATTACTGGCTGGTCACTTTCGGCAATTATTGTCGCGATTACCGCATGGCGATTTGCGATTCGCGCCCGCACGCCACTAAAGATACCTGTTGCTTATCTAGGTGTGGCAACATTTTTAATTTCTTTAGTCTTCTTTCAACAATATTTAGGGAGTCAGTTAGTTTGGGTATACGGGCTGCACGTAGAACCCGTAGTTGAAGCAACAAAGAATGGAGTCTTACAATGAACTCGCAACTTATCGATCGGTTGTGGTTCAAACTAGGTGCGAACGGATTACCCTACGAGGTTCCAATTCATCCGCAGCTAGTGCATTTCACTTTGGGTTTATTCATTATTGCCATAATTTTCGATATCGCAGGAACGCTGTTTCGGTTTGAAAAACCAATCCTCAAATTTTTGGCTCTGACTGCTATTCGTTCCAGCTTTTTTGATGTTGGTTGGTACAATCTTTTAGCAAGTGCTATTATCACATTTTTTACTGTCGCAGCGGGCTTTTTTGAGATAATGCTGGCAAACCCACCTACGAATATGAAGAGTGCCTGGGGGTTGGGGGCTGGTACAACGATGCTGTTGCACGGTATCGGTGGGATTTTACTATTAGCAGCGATCGTTGCCATGACCGTGTGGAGGGGATTGCAACGCTACCGCTGGCGCAAGGATGCCACGATACAAGTGCAGTGGAGCTACTTGTTGGTGGGTATTGCCATGTTGGGATTGTTGTTTGTTCACGGAACATTAGGAGCGCAGATGGGAGACGAGTTCGGGATACATAATACGGCGGCGGGCTTGATCCGAGAAGGTAAAAATCCTAATTTTTTACTCAAATGATGCCAACAAAGATACTAGGAGAATTGATTTTACAGGGGATGCAATGAGGAGAATTTTCAACACACTACTATTAATTATTTTTATCGCGGTAATTCTGATAATAGCCCGCTGGATTGGCGATCGCGCCTACTCTTGGATGCCGATTCAGGCAACCGCAGAAGCGGAAAGAGTCGATCGCATATTTAGCTTTTTAACCTCGGTGGGAACGTTCATCTTTCTCGCGATCGCAGGCACGATCGGATACTCAATTCTCACCGGTCGCGCACCCAAGGGAGACTGGAGTCACGGTCATCCTGCCAGAAGCGATGTGAGGCTGGAAATCCTCTGGACTGTCGCCCCAACTGTCCTGGTGTTGTGGCTTGCGGCTCAAAGTTTCAGCATTTATCAACAACTAGATATTGAGGGGCTACAACCGATCGTGCATCTGCACCTATTGGAACAACCTGCTGCCGCTGCAACGGTCAAAATCCCCAGTCAACCTGTGGCTGAAAATATTGAGGTTGTTGCTAAACAGTGGGTTTGGTCTTTCCGATATCCAAATAATCTCATTAGTAACGAATTACACCTAAGAGTCAATGAACGTACCCGCTTAAATTTGCATTCCCAAGATGTGATTCACGGCTTTTATGTCCCGGAATTCCGGTTAAAGCAAGATATCATCCCCAACCGCAACATTAACCTTGTATTAACACCCACCCTAATCGGCAAATATCACCTGCGCGATTCCCAATTCAGCGGCACCGACTTTGCTTTGATGGTGGCGGATGTATATGTTGATTCAAGTGAAGCTTATAGTCAATGGCTGTCTCAAGCTGCTACCCGTAAATAAAAAATATATGACAAATAACTCAATCCCAATTACTGAAGAATCGGAAAATCGCCACAGCGAACCTGATACCAACTGGCGGGAATATTTCAGCTTTAGCACCGACCATAAAGTTATCGGTGTTCAGTACATGGTGACGACTTTTATTTTCTTTTTGATTGGCGGGCTGTTGGCGATGATTATTCGTGGCGAACTGCTTACTCCCGAATCAGATTTGGTCGATCGCTCTTTATATAATGGCTTATTCACCTTGCACGGCACGGTGATGATTTTCCTGTGGATTATCCCATTCAATGCTGGTCTTGCTAACTACTTAGTACCGTTGATGATCGGCGCAAAAGATATGGCGTTTCCAGTTCTGAATGCGATCGCCTTTTGGATAATTCCCCCCGCAGGTATCCTGCTACTATCGAGCTTTTTAGTACAAGGTGGGCCCGCACAAGCTGGCTGGTGGTCTTACCCACCAATCAGCCTCCAAAACCCAACTGGTTATCCCATCAATGGCGAATCAATTTGGATACTGAGTGTAATGTTGCTGGGTATTTCATCGATTATGGGAGGAGTCAATTTTATTACTACAATTGTTTGGATGCGGGCACCAGGGATGACGTTTTTTCGGATGCCAATTTTCGTTTGGACAGTTCTCAGCGCCCAGTTGCTACAACTAATTTGTTTACCTTCTCTGACGGGCGCGATCATACTGTTATTTTTTGACCTCACTTTTGGGACAAATTTCTTTAAACCCCTGGAGAATGGCGACCCAATTATCTATCAGCACTTATTTTGGTTCTACTCCCATCCGGCAGTTTACGTGATGGCGCTGCCTGCTTTCGGCATTTTTTCGGAAATTCTCCCCGCCTTTTCTCGCAATCCTTTATTTGGCTATCGATCGGTTGCGATCGCCTCCTTTGGGATTGGTTTAGTCAGCATATTTGTCTGGGTACACCATATGTTTGCCAGTGCTACACCTAACTGGATGCGGATACTATTTATGGTTTCTTCAATGTTGGTAGCTGTTCCTACTGGTGTCAAAGTATTTGCTTGGACTGCCACAGTTTGGAATGGTAGGCTGCATCTTTTAACCCCCATGTTATTTGCCTTGGGAGGAGTGGTGATGTTTGTTTTCGGTGGAATTACTGGCATCATGCTTAGTTCAGTGCCGTTTGATATTCATGTCAACAACACCTACTTTGTGGTAGGTCACTTCCACTACGTCGTCCACAATACAATCACGATGGCAATCTTTGCGGCGATTTACTTTTGGTTTCCAAAAATAACCGGGCGGATGTACGGCGAAGGGTGGGGCAAAGTGCATTTCTTTTTAACTTTTATCGGTGCTAATCTCACTTTCTTCCCCATGCACCCACTCGGTTTACAGGGTATGGTACGCCGAGTTTCCTCTTACGATCCGCAGTTCCAAGGGTGGAATATTATTGCTAGCTTGGGGGGGTTTTTGTTGGGGATGTCTACGCTGCCCTTTATTGCCAATATGGTCGGTTCTTTGCTATTGGGTAAAAAAGTATCCGATAATCCTTGGCACGCTACAGGCCTGGAGTGGAAGACTTCTTCACCGCCACCGAGGGAGAACTTTGAGGAAATTCCAGTTGTCAATGAGCCGCCTTATCATTATAATTCTAAAGCGATACCAGAGGCTGCCGCTACTCAAGAATAGATTCAGACAAGGAGGAGTAATTGAGGAGTTTTATTCAATCTAAAATTCAAAATCCAAAATCCAAAATCATCTGAGTTATGCCAAATCCTACACATCATATAGATGAAAGCCCGATCCGTTTCGATCGCTTAGTCCAGTTCCTACCTAATTGGTTACAAAGGTTCTTGCCAATTGGTGGCGGCATCGCTCACGATCATCATGGTAAAGGGATGTTCGGCGTTACCGTATTTTTGCTGTCGGAAAGCCTAGTTTTTCTTAGCTTTTTCTTCACCTATATTGCTCTACGATTGACCCATTCCAACTGGTTGCCGCCTGGTATCAAAGGGCCTGAATTGTCTCAATTTATTATTATTAATAGTGTGGTTCTGCTTTCAAGTAGCTTCGTTATTCAAGCCGCAGAAAATGCCCTCAAACGCCATAAAATTATTAGATTTCGCTGGCTTTTGGCATTGACTTCTGGGATGGGAATTTACTTCTTAGTTGGTCAGGGGATTGAGTGGAGTAACCTTAACTTCCGGCTAACTACAGGGTTGATGGGTGGCACATTTTACCTGCTGACAGGTTTTCACGGGCTGCACGTTCTTACGGGGATTCTCTTGCAGTTACTCATGCTTTCTCGTTCCTTTATTCGGGACAACTACAACAATGGTCACTTTGGTGTCAGTGCAACTACTTTGTTCTGGCACTTCGTTGATGCGATTTGGGTTGTCCTATTCTCACTGATCTATCTCTGGCCACCCTAGAAATTTGCAGTCTCAAGATGAATGGTTATTTGTAGCGAAATCATACTTAAGCATTGCTTTATTAGGGATTTGAATTTGTAGACCCGCTACTAGGAATAAAAGCCGATGGATGAAATCTTTGTTGCAGCTATAACCCAATGTACTCGTACCTTGCTTTATAAATTTCAAGGAGGTTTTTTATGAATTTATCAACTCAAGAATTACCAGCAATCCTCACAATTTACTTTTTCAGTTTGGCTGAATCAGTTCAAAAAGATCCATTGATCGATCGAGGCGGGGCGATCGCTGTGGACGTTGGCGTTGTCCTCCTAGCGATTACCTTAGTAATTGCTGTCAAGATTATTAGCCCCAAAGTTGAACACGCTATCCTTCTCGCTATCTTTCTCAGCTTTGGATTAATTGGTTTCTTTTTAATTAAATAGCAGAAATTGCGTTGCAGCTTTGATTTTCGATTCACCGTCAACTGTCAACTGTCAACTGTTAACTGTTAACTGTACTCTCAATTACTGGAGAAACACGATCTCATGAACAACCCAATTTATCAGACTGTAATCGTTGGTGGTGGTTTTACGGGTCTTTTTACAGCTTTGCATCTAGCCCATGAACACTATCCAAGAAGCATCATCCTAATTGATAGCTCTGAACGCTTTTGTTTTAAGCCTTTACTTTACGAGTATTTCAGTGGCGAGATGGATGCTAATCAGGTAGTACCGCGTTTTGAGGAACTGCTCAAGGATAGCGGCATCATTTTTGTGCAAGATACGGTGCAATCGATCGACCTCCATCAACGGGAAGTCAAATTAACTTCGGGGGACTGCTACAACTACAGCAACTTAGTGTTAGCTTTAGGTAGCGTCACTGGCTATTTTGGCGTTGAGGGTGCTAAAGAATATGCTTTTGATTTTCGCACCGAAGAAAATGCGATCGCGCTCGATCGCCACCTGCGCGACTGCTTGCAGCGAGCCGTTCAAATCGAAGACCCCGAACAACGTCGTCGGCTGCTAACTGTAGCGGCGATCGGTGGCGGGCCAAGTGGTGTGGAAATGGCGGCCACTTTAGCCGATTTGCTTCCTCACTGGTATGAAGCATTGGGAGGTAATCCTCAAGAAGTCCGGGTGGTACTAATCAATCACGGCAACGAAATTCTCAAGGGTGATATTAACAGTCATCTCCGCGAAACCGCTGAGCAGGAATTGGAAAAACGCGCCGTACCAGTAGAGTTAATCGCGGGAGCAGAAGCGACGGCTATTCGTCGAGAATCAGTTGAATACAAGCGCGATGGTAAGTCCGAGATCCTACCAGCATCCACCGCGATTTGGACAAGTGGAACGGCTACACATCCACTGATTAAAAACTTGCCGATTCCCGACGCACACCGCGACAAGCACGGTCGCGTTCACGTTACTCCCACTTTGCAATTACCCGATTTTCCAGAAGTTTTTGCGGGTGGTGATTGTGCGGTGGATGTGCAATCATCAACGGTTGAGGGTCGCGAGTACGAGCATTTAGAGCTGCATCCCGAGCTCATATCCCACTCTTCTGAACAACACAACGATACTAAACCTCTTCCTCCCACAGCCCAAGTAGCCTATCAGCAAGGAGCTGCGATCGCCCATAATCTGAAAGCGATCGCTTTAGGACATGAGCTAAAACCAGCTCGAGTTAACCTACGCGGAACCCTCCTTAAATTAGGGTTAGAAAATAGTGCTGCTAACATTTACGATGTTTTTCAAGTGACAGGCGAAGTTGGTCATCTGATTCGCCAAGGCAGTTATCTAGAACTATTGCCAACTCCGGTTCATAACTTCAAAGTCACTACAGATTGGCTAAAAGATGAGATATTCCACGAACATATCAATTCTGGTGATGGGGTAAAACAAGCTGTCAAGATTGCTCAAGTGGTTGGTGGGGTCGTCGTCGGCGCTATAGTCGCCAAAAAATTGCTCAATATGCTAAGTGATGACAATAAAGACCAGAAATCCTGACGGCATCTCCAGAAGGGGTAAAGCTGGGATACGGGCGTTGCACAATTGGGGGATGATTCAATACGGCAGGGGGCACGGTTGAGGGTAACATATTATTGATTTGGGCCTTGTGGTATTAGCGACACCCTTCTTTTTTATCACAACTGGGTACTTTATCAGTAAAAAAATGCCGCAGCACCGCACCTCCGGTATTAGAAGCACCTCCAACTAACCACAAATCGCCTAATTTGTGACTGTAAATCCCGTATCTAGAATCATCTACGCGGGTATGACTTAACAGTTTGACGGCTGTCGATCGCGCGCCCGTCGTGCCTACATCTATTCCCAAATAAAGATTCATTTGCCACTCCCGCGAATTTTCCTATTTTGATGAAACCACAAAGTTTATTTGCGTCTTATGGTTGTTTCTAACTCAGCTTCTTGTGCGGCAATATCAGCATTTATCTGGTCTTTATTAGAGTAGTAGATACGAGTGCTGCATGAACTTGTCCTAACTTTAAGTGAGGAATTTATCCAATAATTTATTCTGGATTCATCCCCATTTTGTAGCAAACAGCGATTTGTTGAACGGTTATTCTAGTCCCTGCGATGCGGGGGCGATTTCCACAGCTTTTTGCTGTAGAAACAATCAGAGTGCCAATATCAGTTAAAGTTGGCAGACGTGAATCTGGGCTTGAAAATTAGAATTTAATTAGAGCATAAGTTTATAATCATTGAATTTCCCGGCTTAATTTATGAAATATTTTGCCCTACTACCGTGCTTCTACATAGTCACAAAGCGTAGTTGGTTGGGGAATCGGTAAACCTTCTTCTCGCAATCCTTCTAAGTGAAATTCGATCGCTTCTTTAATTTGCTGCTGTACTTCCGCAAGGGTAGCGCCTGTGGCTGCACATCCGGGTAAATCTGGTGGATATGCTGAATAATTATTGGGTGTTTTTTCAATCACAATGGCATAACGCATTAGTTTAGTTCCTCATCTTTATGATTGGTTTTGACTTCGTTAGGTTCTTCTTGCTCTTTGACTTCTCTCAAGAGAGCTTGTTTGAGAATATTATTGAATGTACCAGGAGCCAAATCGTCAGATAGTTTACCGGGAACTGTAACTAAACCGGATTTGGTAGGATGTTTGTACTGGCGGTGACTCCCTCGTGTTCTAGCTAGATACCAACCGTCTGCCTCTAGTTGTTTAATGATATCTCTGACTTTTGTTGGCATTTATTATTAATGTAACTAGCAGGTATTGAAATGACGAAAAGTCGATAACTTCGTAGAAAAATATCCTTAAAAAAAGGCTTAACAAAGGGCTGAAATCGCTATATCTTACAGCTTACAGTTCTCGATGCGAGAGAAGAACCATAACGCCACTTCACACCCAAACCCCGGAACCCACCCCACCACCCACACAGTTCCCTAGGGAGGTGGCCCACAGGTGCTTGTTTATTATAGGTTAGGTCCTTTGTGTCCAACCAACTGCCTCCTTTTCGCCAACCCACACGATCGCCTAGCTTCTTTTCAGTATCCCAATCAACTTTGCCACCCACTTCCAACCAAATTTTTTTCTGGACGCTAAAGCCAAAGCGACCCTGACTGTATTTTACCCACAACTGGTCGATCGTCCGCAAATCATCGCAAGGAAAATTCTCGATCGAGTTCGTATCGAACCAACCTTCCTTCTCCCGTCTCGCAGCTTTTAACATCACCTTGAATGTTTCCCGATCCGCCTCTTTCCACTCCCCTGTGGCCAATAAATCCCGCAGACGAGTATAGTCAACACCCTGCGCTGATTTAAGCGAGTCTGGTGGCGTTGCCGGTGAAGGTGTTTGAGCTGATAATTGAGGTGATCGAGTACCAAGAGCCTGCAACACTTCAGTAGCAGATTGATAACGTTTCTTAATAGCAGGTTGTATCATTTTGTCTAAAATCTGACCCAGTTCCGAGCTGACAGATGTTTTTAAGTGTTCTCGCCACTCCCACTCAAACTCGTTATCATCGAATAAATCAATCGGTTCAACCTGAGTTAACAGACACAGACAAGTCACACCCAGACTATAAATATCACTAGCATGAATTGGTTTACCGTTGGCTTGTTCTGGTGCCATATATCCAGCCGTCCCGATCCTCGTTCCCGTTACGGCTAGAGCCGTTTGTGTCGCATATTTCGCGGCTCCAAAGTCAACTAAAATCAGTTGCCCATCTTGCCGAAGAATAATATTGTCTGGCTTGATATCTCGGTGAATAACTTGGCGAGAGTGAATGAACTCGAATACTGGCAGTAAATTATTAAGCAATTTGCGAATCTGCGTTTCGCTAAAATATCCCTTAGATTCTAGTGTTTGGGCTAAATTTTCACCGTCGATGAATTCTTGGACTAAATACTGCCGTCCATCTTGACTAAAATATGCTAATAAGTCGGGAATTTGAGAATGTTTACCCAACTGTTCTAGGCGTACTGCTTCAAGCTCAAATAACTCAGCAGCTTTCTGGATACTAGAAGCGCCTTGAACTTGGGGGTAGAATTGTTTAATAACACAGGGAGGTTTAGATGGTTTATACTCGTCAACGGCTAAAAAAGTGCGCCCAAATCCTCCTTGCCCAATAATTTTTGGGGCTCCGTAGCGATCGCCCAATAGCAGTTTATTCCCACATTTTTGACAGAATTTTGTAGAGCCAGACGGGTTTTGGAATAGGCAATCAGGGTTTAGACACTGGCTCATAAAATATGCTTAGAGATTACAGATTAAAGCTCTCGATGCGATGCCAGCGGAGATGGTTTTAAATGTGAAACAGCAGAGCCGGGTAAGGACACGGCCTTGCCTTTCATCGTGTCAACTTAACCCGAAAAACCGCTTGACCCGAAAGGTCGGCAGGGGTTTAAACCCCTGCCAGACAAGGCATTGCCGTGTCCCTACTTAAACTTTTGTGCCGCACTCAGGACAAAACTTATTGCTCGAAACATTCTTTGCGCCGCAACTCGGACAATAAATCAACTCCGCAGATTGCAACTTGCTGCGTTCGGGCAAACCAACCATTTGAGCGTTGCTCTTACCCGGAACTACCATCGGATAGCAGTTTTCGTCCCTCGTCACCTTCACGTTCATCAGCACCGGGCCGTTGTGAGCGAGCATTTGGGCGATCGCATCTTTGAGTTCCTCCGGCCGCGAAACCAGCATCCCCTTCACCCCGTAAGCTTCTGCCAGCATCACAAAATCCGGCATCCCCACAGTCATATTTGACGACGAATAACGCTCGCCGTAGAACGCCTGCTGCCACTGCCGCACCATTCCCTGCCAACCGTTATTTACAATCACAATCTTGACATTAATGCCGTATTGTGCTAATGTTCCCAATTCTTGAATATTCATTTGGATGCTAGCATCGCCAGCAATACAAATCACTTGCTCATCGGGTAGCGCCATTTTCGCGCCCATCGCCGCCGGCAGCCCAAAACCCATCGTTCCCAAACCAGCGCTGGAAATCCAGCGGCGCGGGCCGTTGTTCAAGAATTGAGCCGACCACATTTGATGTTGACCGACATCCGTCGTGTAGTAAGCATCCGGTGCTTGAGTGCCCAACTCCGAAATCACCTGCTGCGGAGACAAAATGTCGGGGTAGTGAGGCACAACTAACGGATAGTCCTGTTTCCAGCGATCGATCCTGTGCAGCCATTCCCCAGTTTGTCCGGGATTCGGCGAAACTCCAGTTTCCCGACAGCGGCGCAGCAAATCGATCAAAACTTGCCGGACATCTCCGACAATCGGCACGTCAGGGCCGCGATTTTTTCCCACTTCCGCCGGGTCGATATCGATGTGAATCACCTTCGCCCGCGCGGCAAACTCGTCTAATTTGCCCGTCACGCGATCGTCAAACCTCGCCCCCACAGCAATCAGCAAATCGCACTCGGTAACGGCAAAATTAGCGTAAGCAGTGCCGTGCATCCCCAGCATTTTCACCGACAAAGGATGGTTTTCGTCAAACGAACCTTTGCCCATCAGCGTTGTCGTGACCGGCAATTGGAAAAGTTCGGCTAGTTCCTTAATTTCCTCGTGGGCCGCCGCGGCGATCGCCCCGCCGCCCACATAAAGCAAAGGACGCTTTGCTTCCTTCAGCAAATAGATTGCTTGATTAATTTGCCGAGGATTTCCCTTCACCGTCGGCCGGTAGCCCGGAATTCTCACAGATCCGGGTTCCACGGGCAGATAGTCAAATTCTTCTAAACCCACATCCTTGGGCACATCAACCAACACCGGCCCCGGCCGCCCTGTACTCGCGATGTGGAAAGCTTCAGCCACAATTCGTGCCATATCTCTCGGCTCGCGCACTACATAAGAATGCTTGACAATTGGCAGGGTAATGCCGTAAATATCAGTTTCCTGAAACGCATCAGTGCCGATCGCCGGACGGGGCACCTGACCGGTAATAATTACCATCGGGATCGAATCCATGTGGGCCGTCGCAATCCCCGTCACCAAATTAGTTGCGCCCGGGCCCGAAGTAGCGAAACAAACCCCAACTTGTCCGGTAGCGCGGGCGTACCCGTCGGCCGCGTGAGCAGCACCTTGCTCGTGGCGCACCAGAATATGTTTGATAGCGCCTGTTTCTTCAGCGCGGTAGAGTTCGTCGTAAAGCGGCAGAATTGCGCCGCCGGGATAACCAAAAATATGCTTGACGCCGTGGCGGATCAAGCTGTCAATCAAAGCAAATCCACCAGTTGCACGCCTGATGGCCACTTTAGTTTTTAGTTGCACAGAATTTCCGTCCTTAAACTAATTATGATTTTTAATGAAAGCTTTTATACTACTTTAATCTCAATTAATGAAACTATGAAAATTTAAGTGGTGAGATTTTACAAAAGATTTCGCGATCGGACATGGATCGCCCGATCGCGAAATTGTAGAACAGCAGAGGCAGAAAAGAAACAGAGGAAATCGCGGTCTCTATGCCGATTGACCGCTATATGACGCTTGTATAGCATTCGTCATTCGGCATTCGACAAGAAAAACAATCGTTTCAGCAATTAAGAACGTCCTAACCATCAGGGCGGTTGCTATGTTAGAGATCGATCGCTAAAAGAAAGCCCTCTTCCCTCGGACTTTTCCCTTCTTCCTGACCTCCGTTACATCCGTTACATCCCGTACATTGCTCGTTGCCGAACTTCCTTCTTGCCAAAGTTCACAGAACATCCTGGAAGACTTTGCGGGTATGTCGCCAAGCTGCCATCCCCATCACCGAGACCAAAAAGCCCAAACTCAGCAGCACGATCCGCAAGCCTAGGTCATCCGATCCCACCGCTTTGCTGACAGCATCCGTCAGCGGGCCAGTCAGTGCTAAAGGCAAGCTAAGAGCAATATTAATCGCATTGTTCTCCAAGCCAAAGACTTTTCCCCGCATAGATTCTGGAGTTTTTTCTTGAATCAGGGCTTGCATCGGGCCGTTAATTAAGGAAGCGCCAAAACCGAACAGAGCGCTCAATGCGAATCCTACCCACAACACTCTGGCAAAGGCAAACATTGCCAACACAAAACCCATCATCAAAAAACCAATTAACGGCAAAGGTTTGTGGTGCATTCGATCGCCCCAGTGGCCCAAAAAAGCCGCGCCGAAGACCATTCCGACTCCCGCAGCAGCCAGCAAAAAGCCAAATTGAGTTTCTTTGAGACCAATTTTGCCCGAAAGTGCGATCGCCAGCACCTGAAGCGCCGCAAACACGGAATACAAAATGGTCAACTGCACCATCGCGTTGCTGACAAGGCGATTGTGCTTCAAATACCGCAAACCTTCTTTGAGGTCTTGCCAAGGATGGACATTTTTGCCACTGCTGCCGGCATGAGCTTCTTTGATCCGCATGGTATAGATCAAACCGGCTGATATCAGGTACAACCCGCCCAGCAAAAACTCTTGAGAAGCTGCTCCGAAGCTGTGTTTGACCCAACTAAACAGCGGTTCGCCGATCGTCATCCCGACAATAATCCCGCCCATTGTGGACGAGGCGAACAGAGCATTTGCCGACATGAGTCCCTCTCGCCCCACGGCCAGGGGGATTGCCGCCTGCTCTGCGGGAGCAAAAAATTGCGTTACGGTAGAGATCAAAAACGTCATCGTCAACAAAACGACAAAAGCTTTGGGCAAAAACGGCAAAGCTAGAATCAACACGGCTCGAATCACGTTGCAGCCGATCAGCATTTGCTTTTTGGAAAAGCGGTCTACGACGATACCCGCCGCCGAACCAAATACGATCGCCGGCAGCGTGTAGGCGATCATCACCGCTGACAGCATAGAATTTTCCGAATGCTGCCAAGAAACAGGCCAGGGTCGGTAGTCGCCTGTTTTCAGCAGAATAATCAGCAATACGTAAAAGATTTTATCCGCCACTTGGGCTAATAACTGGCCCGTCCACAAGGCGAGGAAGGGGCGATTTCTCAGTAGGGCATCAAGCCCGCTGCGGTCAGGGGGAGGGCTGGCTGGGTGCATAGGAATAGTTTAACTGACCGCTTCTGGCAATGATAGTTTTCAGCAATACGTGCAAATCTCACATGACGAGCGTGGAAACTCGGAAAACTCCTGTCTCCTGCTTCCTTTTTCTGTTTTAGCAGATCGGCGGGTTCTCGGCTGGGGTCTGCGGTCTTCTTAACTCTACCCCGATCGCCCGGAGCCCAGAGCCCGCGCCCCGGGAAAATCCGAGAATATTGTTAAAGGTTGGCGTGCATTTCATGGCGAGTACAACATAGGGTAATATATTTGACAAAATACTTGGTGTTGGTAGTGATATTAAAAGATGTCACGCCGATTAAGTAATATAACGAAAGTAGTAGTGTTAGGAGTGAGAAACTTGAAAAAGGTTGAAGCTATTATTCGCCCCTTTAAACTAGACGAAGTGAAAATCGCGCTCGTCAATGCTGGCATTGTGGGCATGACTGTTTCTGAAGTTAGAGGTTTTGGCCGTCAGAAGGGCATGACTGAACGCTATCGCGGTTCTGAGTACACCGTTGAGTTCTTGCAAAAGCTCAAGGTCGAGATTGTTGTGGAAAACGATCAGGTTGACATGGTGGTTGATAAAATTATTGCTGCTTCCCGCACGGGCGAGATTGGCGACGGTAAGATTTTCATCTCTCCTGTAGAACAAATTATTCGGATTCGGACTGGGGAAAAAAACCAGGAAGCAATCTAAGATACTGGGGCATTGGGCATTGGTCATCTCTCATCGGTCATCGATCGTCGGTAATTGGTAATTAATTGAGAAAGCCTCTTCCGCGTTCAGTTCAGATGTCTGACTGCCAATTCCAATGCCCCTGTTTTTGTTTTTTGCCTCAGTTGGGGTTGACAATGTTCGCCATTTGTGGTATTAAAGCCTGGAATGCTCGGCCGCGGTGGGAGTGCGATCGCTTGATATCGGGTGTCATTTCTGCAAAAGTCTGTTGCTGTGCGGGCACGTAGAAAATCGGGTCATATCCGAAACCTCCGATACCGCGTGGAGTTTGAAGGATTTCGCCGCGGCAAATTCCTTCTACTTGCAGGGCAATTGTACCGTCAGGACGGGCGATCGCGATCGCGCCAACAAATTGTGCTTGTCGGTTTTGTTCGTTTCCCAATTCTTTGAGAAGTCGAGATATCCTGTCAGCATCGGTTTTCCCGTAGCGCCCCGAGTAAATCCCAGGTCTACCGTCGAGTGCATCTACCATCAAACCCGAATCATCGGCGATCGACCATTGGCCGGTTGCTTTTGCCACTTCAGACGCCTTCAAGCAAGCATTAGCAATAAAAGTTTCGCCTGTTTCCTCGATTTCCAACTCTTCCGGTTTTAGTTCCAATTCCCATTCCAAATCCTGAAGATAAACTTGCATTTCCTTGAGTTTACCCGGATTGCCCGTAGCTAGAACTAGCAATTTGCGATTAGTCATTATTTCTCTTAAAACTTACCCATTGATATTAACAAAAGATTAAGAAAATGGTTGCTATAAAATTCCCAAAATTTTATCAACCTCTTTAATATAGTATTCTGTCGGATCGATAAAGAGAGTAGTTTCCTCTAAAATCAAGAACTTCCAGTTAGTGCCAGTCGTCACTGAACCGTAAATGCGATCGACCTCACTGTCTTGGTTTTGATTGAAACATTGAGCCGCTACCATTGCCGCCGCGCATTGCCCCAACCCGCCAATAATATCTTCTTTTTTCGCTTCAAAGATAGTTACAACTGGAGCGCTGATAAACAATTGTTCCTGAGAACCGCTAATAATATAATCGCAAAATCCTTGCAATCCCCTTGCTGGATCGACCGTAAAGTCCTTACCTGAAAACAGCGAAACTCGCTTGTTTAACAGCCGCCTAACTTCTGCCAAAATCGGAGCTATTAAAAATTCCGCTCGAGCCTTTTCAGTGGAAATAGCAATTGCTAAAGGCACGTAATCGTTTAAAATAGTTGTTAAGATTTCTGACGGTACAACAGGGGATGTAGCGGCAAATAAATCGCGGCTTTCATCCAAAGTTAAACCAAAACTTTTTTGACTTTCGCAAGGCTGAAATCGCTGTATGCCATTTGCTTTTATCCTCAAATTAACCTGATACAGCAATACGATTTCATTTACGAACAAGATTATTTTTTACCGCAGAGGGCGCAGAGGACGCAGAGAAAGAGAGATTTGATATCAACTCATCCGCGTTCCTCTGCGTTTATTTGCGGTAAAAAAGTCTTCTCAATTTTGTGCCCAATCCTTCGCCCAGTTTAAGTTTTGCATCACTTCTTTCAATGTCGCCGCTTCTGAATACAGCCGCAATACCGGTTCGGTTCCGCTAAACCGAATTAACAGCCAACTTCCGTCGGCTAAACGGAATTTATATCCGTCAACTTTGTTGCAATCTACAACTGCTTTGCCGGCGATTTCTGTTAAAGGTTGATTTTGCAGCAGCGACAGCAAACGCGACCTTTCTTCCATGTTTGCTAAGTGCAAGTCGATTCTGTCATAAGCTGAAGTAAAGCTTGTTTCTTGTTGCAGTCGGCTGTAAATTTCGCTTAAGTCTTCCCCGGATTTGACAACTGCTTCTAATAAGTACAGCGCTGACAGCAAAGCATCTCGTTCGGGGATGTGCGTACCGTAGCCAATTCCTCCCGATTCTTCGCCGCCGACTAAGACTTGGGTGGTTAACATTCGATCGGCTATATACTTGTAACCGATCGGCGTTTCAAATAATGGCAAGTTGTACAGCTTGGCAATTTTGGGAATTATGTCTGAACCGCTGACTGTTTTGATGACTTCCCCGGTCAAGCCGCGCCGTGAAGCTAAATGTTCGATTAATATGGGAACTAGGATTTGTGAACTGAGAAAGTTGCCGCTAGAGTCAACGGCTGCAATTCGATCGCTATCTCCGTCAAATACAAATCCGATCGACAAACCAGAGTTTTTTCGCTGGTGAGTTCGCATCACGCGGAATAACTGCGACAGGTAGCGCGGCAAAGGTTCGGGTGCACCGCCGCCAAACAGCGGATCTCGATCGCTGTTGACTTCATGTACCGGAACTTCTAAAATTTGAGCTAATCCTCCGGCGGCGGCACCGTGCATTACATCTACAAATACTGTAATTTTGCCGCTGGCGATCGCTTCTTTAATCGCCTCAATATCTACCATTTCCCGCAAGGTTTTGCAGTAAGCCGGCCAAGGATTGAAATTCTCCAATTTGCCGGGAGTTGCTGAAAGTGCCGCCGGATTTTCGAGTTTTTCTTCTATTTGTTGAGTAACTTCGGGCGAAACTGAACCGCCAAATCCGCCCTTGACTTTTAACCCTAAATATGCACCGGGATTGTGGCTGGCTGTCAGGACGATCGCACCCAAAGCATTTAATTGTTTGGCAGCTAAACTGAAAGCCGGAGTAGGAGCGTAGGATTCGCTCAGCAGCACGTCAAATCCTGCGTTTTGGACGGCAACAGCCGCTGTTTTGGCAAATTCTTCAGCCAGAAATCGGCGGTCGTGACCGACAATTACGGTACCGCTGCTGCCATCGCTGCCGCCGGTTTGTGCGAGAACTTGTGCAGCTAGAGGAGCTACTAACGCTACGCGATCGAATGTAAAATCGTCAGCAATGATGCCGCGCCAGCCATCTGTACCGAATTTAATAGGATTCATTAGTCACAAGCCATGAGTCACCCGTCTATTTTATGGGTTTATCAGTCGATCGTCATCTGATTTTCGATTTTAGATTTTAGATTTTAGATTATGGAATTGCTTCCACAGCCTGTACTGTGGCTGTTGACAGTTGACTGCTGACTGTTAGCTGTCATTAGCCTTGCTTGATAGATTATGTTGGGTTTTGTCCCTCAACCCAACCTACTAATTACTGTTAACTGCCAACTGCCAACTGCCAACTGTCAACTGTCAACTGTCAACTGATTAAAAGAATGCGGGTTGGTGGCGGATCAAATTCAAGAATTCTTCGCGAGTTTTCTGTTCCTCTTGAAACACGCCCAACATGGCACTCGTAACCGTCCAAGAACCGGGTTTTTGCACGCCCCGCATCGTCATGCACATATGGCTGGCTTCCATTACTACAGCCACTCCCTGCGGTTCCAATATTGTCTCAACTGCTTCGGCAATTTGGCGCGTCAAACGTTCTTGCACCTGCAACCGGCGGCTGTACATCTCGGCAATTCTGGCTAATTTGCTCAGTCCCACTACTTTTTGGTTGGGAATGTAAGCGATGTGAACTCGGCCCATAAACGGCAGCATATGGTGTTCGCACATACTGAATACGCTGATGTCTCGCACCAGTACCATTTCGTTGTGACCTTCGTCAAAGATAGCGCCGTTGAGGAGTTCTTCGAGGGATTGACTGTAGCCGCTGGTGAGAAACCGCATTGCTTCTGCTACCCGCTTCGGGGTTTTGAGCAATCCTTCGCGTTCGGGGTCTTCTCCTATTCCCAGCAGCATTGTCCGAACGGCGGCCATCATTTCTTCCTGGCCTACTTCTGAGGGTACGGGTACGTTGGATTCTTGACCGTTCGAGGAATTGCGATCGGGTCGAGTGGGGATGCGCGGGGAGTTGTTATCTGCGGTTTCTGAAAGTTTCATGCTGTCAGTCGAGAGTGAGTTCGAGCCATTGGAACCGGTGGAAGATGCAATTGTCATAAGAAGTTGGTGTGAGGGTCGATCGATTTTGAATTTTGGATTTTGGATTTTGGATTGGGGATGGAGTTTCAAAGATTGTTAAATTCCGAGACAAACTCAGATTTAACAATCTCAAGTTCACAAAACTCCTGCGTTGGACATGAGGGTGATTTCTTCAATTACTGCACTTGCTGGCAACTGAACTGCGTGCAGAATTGATTGGGCGACGATTTCTGGGGTTAACATGGCGCTGCGATCGAAGTCGGATTGCACGGTGTTTGTGTCCCACATGGGAGTGTTGACAGAACCCGGACAGATTGCTGTTACGCGAATTCCGCGAGCCCGTTCTTCGGCAGCTAAGGTTTTAGACAAAGCCATGAGACCGAATTTGCTGACGCAGTAGGGTCCCCAGTTGGGGAAGGTTTGGATGCCGGCGATCGAGGAAACGTTGATGATGATTCCCGATCCGCGATCGCGCATGGACGGCAAAACTCCTAGAATGCACTGCCAAACGCTAGTAAGATTGAGGTCTAGAACGCTCTGCCAGTCGGCTAGGGGCGTTTCGGTCAAGGAGCCGGTGTAGCCCATACCAGCGCTGTTGACCAGGATATCTATGGGGCCGCATTGAGCTGCGATCGCGCTGATGCTGCTTTGCACTTGCTCAATTCTTGCCAAGTCTAAGGGATAAGCTTCTGCTTTCACTCCGACTTCTCGGGCTGCTGCGGCAACGGCTTCTAAGTTTTCTGACTCTCGGCTAACTAAGGCCAGATTTATGCCCTCGGCGGCGAACGCTAGAGCCGTCGCTTTGCCAATACCGCTGCTGGCTCCGGTTATCAGAGCCTGCTTTGTTGTGGGATGGTTCATTCAGTGTCCTAATACTTTCGCTCGGCAACTCCCTAAAGCGTTGCAGCCTTCTGAGGCAAATTAGAAAGCTGGCTGCTGCGGGAGATAGCAGTTAATTATGAGATCAACATTAAGAACTGTTAAGCCGGTGTCACCTGAGAAATTATAACACTGCTGACTGATCCGCAGAATAATGAGCTGTGAGTTATGAGTTTACAGTTAAGAGATTTTTAACTCATAACTGATAACTCTGAATCGATCGGCTCAAGCAGGAATTTCAGTGAATACACCGATGTCGCGAAACTTTTGATACCGCATCTGGCGCCGCTGCTGACCAGTAAGCTGTGTCAGTTCTGCTAAGTTTTCCAACAAAGCTTGTTTGAGTATGGACGCAGCTTTGAGGGGATTCGAGTGAGCGCCGCCGATCGGCTCTGGTACTATTTGATCGAGAACGCCGAGGTTTTTCAAATCCCAGGAAGTGATTTTAAGGGCTTCTGCGGCCAAGTTAGCTTTCCCAGAGTCTTTCCAGAGAATGGCCGCACAAGCTTCGGGAGTGGCGACGGTGTAGACGGAATGTTCCAGCATCAACAGCCGCTCGCCGACACCGATACCCAATGCGCCGCCGGAACCGCCTTCGCCGATGACGGTGCAAATAATGGGAACGTCGAGGCGAAACATTTCTCGGAGGTTACAGGCGATCGCCTCTCCCTGTCCTAGCTGTTCGGCTTCTAAGCCCGCCCAAGCTCCCGGAGTGTCGATAAAGGTGAAAATTGGCATGGAGAAGCGATCGGCGTGTTCCATCAACCGCAGGGCTTTGCGGTAGCCGCCGGGAGCAGCCATGCCGAAGTTGCGGGCGATATTGTCTTTAGTGTCGCGCCCTTTTTGATGGCCGATGATGACTGTGGGACGCCCGTCTATGCGGGCAATTCCGCCGACGAGGGCCGGGTCGTCTCCGCCGCGCCGATCGCCGTGAAGCTCGATCCACTCGTCGCTAATTGCCTGAATGTAATCGAGCGTACTGGGGCGGCGCGGGTGACGGGCTAGTTGCAGACGCTGCATGGGGGACAAGCTGCTGAAAATTTCTTGTCGCAGTTGGGCAGAGCGAGCTTCGAGTTTGCGAATTTCGTCGGTGACATCAACGCTGTTTTCTTGGGCGAGTTCGCGGATCTGGTGAATTCGGGTTTCTAGTTCCGCCAGCGGCTTTTCAAAATCTAGGAGTAGTGGTTTGCGGTCTGGGTTTGCCACGCTGATAATTTCTATAGGGTTTTAAGGTTTTGTCGATCGGCACTTGGACGATCCTACCCTGTCAGGGGATGGTAAAAAAGACGGGAAAATTGGAAACTTTGAATTATGAATTATGCTTTGCTTCATACGGCGCTGGAAAACCAGGAGCTGGAGCTTCCTTTCAATTTTAAATATAATAGGTTAATCCGCATCCCTTCCGTCTGAATTCCCCCAACAGTCAACAGCCAACAGCCAACAGCCAACAATCAACTGTCAACTGTCAACTGTTAACTGTTAACATCAAACTGACATTAATAAAGGTCGGAAACCGTGTTTGACAGAAATATGACCGATTTGCTCCATCTTTTCCACAGTAATTTGATTCCGTCCCCAAGAAAAATTGGTATACAATTTTTCAAATTCCAACAGCATTGATTCGGCAAAACAGGCAAACAATTGCCTGCCCGGCACATCCATATTGACAATCTTCATAATTTTCCACTCAATATCGAGGGAATGCTCCACAATGCCGCCATTGAGTACGTAAATTTCGGGATGCTGAACCTGAGTTGCCAAATTTTTCGGATAGCCACCGTCAATCAATAAACAGGGTTGCTTCAATGTCTTGGGGTTAATTTCTACTCCCTTTGGCATACTGGCTACCCAGACTACAATATCCGCTTGGGGCAGGGCTTCTTCCAAATCCATGATTTTGCCTCGCCCCAATTCCGATTGCAAATCTTGCAATCGTTCTTTGTCGCGGGCAATCAGCAACAATTCTGCTACATTTGTTTTAACATTGAGCCAGCGACACACAGCACTGCCAATATCGCCAGTAGCACCGCAAACCGCTACAGTGGCTTTTGAAAGTTCAATCCCCAATTTGGGGGCTGCTTGTTCTACTTGGCGGCAGAGGATGTAAGCCGTGTGGGTGTTGCCAGTTGTGAAGCGCTCGAACTCCAACTTGAGATTGCGAATTTGCTTAATTTGCTGCAAGTTGAAAGTCTCAAAAATGATCGAAGAAAAGCCGCCTAAAGCAGTGATGTTAATCCCGTTTTTTTGAGCGTGTGCCATCGCATTAAGGATTTTGCGAGTGGCTGCTTTAATCCGGCGAGTGGCTAGCATTTCCGGCAGAAAACAGGACTCCACATAGCGGCCTTCTATTTTTTGTCCAGTGATGCTTGTTACCGTGATATGATCAACTATTTGGGGCGGTGCGCTGCACCAAAAATCGAGACCTTGATCGGCATATTCTGGATAGCCCAGCTCGTTAGCTACTGATTGGGCGTGTTCTAAGCTGGTTAAGTGACCGATTAGACCAAACATTAAGTTGTCAAATGAAGGAAGTTTGAAGATTGAAGATGAAAGATGGAAGAGGGAAGATGGGAAGATTAAAAATTTATATTTTAAAATGAGCTATCCCATTTTTAATTTTTAAATTTTAATTGTTTTCCCATTCCTTATTTCCTAATTAACTAGGCTGCGAGGCCTTGTGCTGACATCCGCATGATATCGCGGTTGTTAAAGCCTATGTTGCCTAGGGCTTCGCCGTAGGCAATCATAAAGTCTTCGATTAAAGCGTCTTTTTCCATTCCCAAGACGCGGGCATCGTCTGCGACAGCGTTGAGCAATCTCCAGATGATGGGCAGGTTTTGGCGGTTGGCGGCTTCGAGTTCGGCTTTGGATTCCTCAAAGTGAGCTTGCAGCCAGACTTCCCCAAAATTGAGGTGGCTGTATTCTTCTTTGACGACGCCTTCGGTGATTTTGCGGGCAAAGTCATCGGCGACGGGGATGTAGATGTTGTACGCTGCGATCGCAAAACACTCGATAATTAGCGATTGAATCAACAAGCAAGTTACAATCTGACCTTGGGCCGCGGCCGTCTGGAAGTTTTTGTGCAATTCCGAAAAGAACTGCTTGGCAAATGCCATGTCCGGCGTGACTTTAAGATTCCGGCCACAAGCTTGGAAGCCTTTCATGTGGCGGTTCTCCATCTTGGACAAGCCAATTAACTCTGCTTTTTTGTCCGCCAACAGTTCGGCCAGTGTCAGGTAATTATCGTGAGCTTCTTGTTCGCCTTCAATAACAATGGCGTTGATGCGGCTGTAAGCATCTTTGTAAGTTTCGGTTTGAAAGTCAATTGTTGGGCTGGCCTCAAGCTGGGGCATAGATATGTAGTCTCCTTATATAAGCTTGCGGGATGTTTGGAAACCCCTTTAAAATGGGGGGTCAGTGACAGTACACTTTACCTATTTTGAACGCACCCCATCTAAATCACAGATTATAGCTGAGGATTCTTTCGACAAAGAACTTTTCTTTGACGCTCCGGGAAAAACTGGCGTCCTCAGCGTGTTTGGCGGACTTTTGCCGTCGAACACTCCAGAAAGACTATCGCTAGAATGCTATCTATTTACTAATTACTTGAATTAGTCGTTAGTCGATCTTTTGCCCGGAAATAGATGATAGAAATACGGTCTCTGTCTCCACCTTTCAGGGTTTTACAGTACCAACTCTATCTATAACATTATATCCTAATCACAACTTCCTCCCTAGGTACTCCTTACTTTCCCTCTAGGACATATTATGTTGTTGTATGGGAATCCTCTGGGAGGCGATCGGGTTGGAGAACCTCACAGGCTTATTATTTTAGGTTAATTCACAAATTTATGGGTAAATCCTTTGACAGGTCTCAATCGCTGGAACTGCTGAGTTTTATTTTGTTGCTGGCGGGGGCTGGGCTGGTGCTGCTGCCGCTGGCTGCTGTATTTTTGGTTTCGCTATCACCATCTGGTGTCGGTGTCAAGGCCACAGGCCTGACTTTGGCGAATTATCAGGAGGCTTGGCGGCGGGGCAATTTTTTGTTGGCATTCCTTAATTCTACTCTAGTGGCGATCGCAGTGACGGGTTTTCAGGTTGTGACTTCTGCTTTGGCCGGTTATGCTTTGGCCAGGCTGAAGTTTCGGGGGCGACAGGCCTTAGTTTTGGGGGTTTTGGCGACGCTGGTAATTCCGTTTCAGCTTTTAGTGATTCCCATTTTCTTGGTTTTGAAGTGGGGCCATCTGCTGAATACTTACGGGGCGCTGATTTTACCTACGGCGGCTAACGGTTTTGGGATTTTTCTGCTGCGCCAGTATTTTATGACTGTTCCGGTGGAGTTGGAGGAGGCGGCAATGCTGGACGGGGCTAACCGCTGGCAGGTTTTGTGGCAGGTGATGTTACCTTTGGCCCGCCCTGCTTTGGTGACGCTGTTTTTGTTTACGTTTATCGGGGAGTGGAATGATTTGTTTAAGCCGCTGGTGTTTACGACGCGGCCCGAGTTGCGGACTGTGCAGTTGGTTTTGGCGGAATTTCAGGAACAGTTTACTAGCAGTTGGCAGTTGTTGATGGCGGCGGTGGTAATTGGAACAGTGCCGGTGGTGTTGCTGTTTTTGGCCGGTCAGCGGCAGTTTATACGGGGGATTGCGGCGACGGGGATTAAGAATTGAGTGGGAAATGCTTCGCAATTAAGTTTGTAGTCATTTGTTGAACCATTCTCAAGAATATGCAAGATGCCTATTCCACAAATACTAAATATTCTTGTGTAACAGGCATCTTGCCTGTTGCTGAAATTGGTTCCAGATGTGAGTTTGTAGTCACTGGGCGATTGAAATCGCTACTATAGCAATCCTAAATCATTTGTGAATTTCTTACTCCCTCCCCGCGGGTTCGGGGAAAGTTGGGGTGGGGTAAAACATTTACGACTCCTGCAAGGATTGCTATATACAAACGAAGTTTACTTTAAGTGGACTAAGATATAAAGGGGATATTAAAGCTGTATTATGTGAATCTATGCAGAAGCTCGGTTTGTTTTTATTTATCGTATCTTTTGTACCGTGGTTAGCAATCTTGTTTGTTGTGCCCTTCCTGCCGCTGGATATTACCCAAAAAACTACTTTATCTGTCGTTTTGGCTGTTGGGGCAGAAGTTTGTTTTTGGATTAGCGTAGTGCTGTTGGGGAAAGAAGTAGTTACCAAATATCGGCGTTATTTGCATCCCCGCTATCTTTGGAAAAAAATCAGAAATTTTAACCGCAGATGAACAGGGTTCGACGCAGATAGTGAGCCTGGATGTTGGCGTTTATCTGCGGTCAATGTTGGCTATTCGCTAAAAATTTGCAAGCGAATAGAGCGTTCTCCGTCTCCGAAATCCACTTCAATCTTTTCTCCCGAAAGACTGTCCAAGCATCCCAAAAGCAACCGCAAATTGGGTGTGCTTGCTCCTGTATCCACGTACAATCTATCTGCCAAACTGCCTAAACGCTTCCAAATTGTGTAGAGTTTGACTACTGTTTGTTCTAGCTGTGCGGCTTGTTTTACAACGTCGGCGGTGGTTCCCAAACAGCCTACTCGCAAAGATTCTTCTAAGGCCATTTCCATGTCTAAGTGAGACTGATTGAGAGCTTGCACTTGGGCGGCGGCGTCGAGATATTTTGATAAATTCTTGGCGTCGGAAGTTAGCTGTTTTACGGTATCTACGTCGGGATTTTCTGCTACTTCTTTTTGAATTTCGCTTTGGTGAGATGGGGATAGTTTCTCCATTTCTTTGACTAAAGGAGCGAGATAGCGGGAAGGTAGAGAACCGGTAGATGCTTTTTCTTTGACTTCTTCGGGCAATAAATCTGAGTTCATTGCCATCCATTCGTCGGAGAGTTGTTTGACTTCGCGGCGGGTGATGCGATCGCCATTTGCTGCTGCATCTGTTACCATTTGCTGGACTTCTGGAGATGCTTTGGCCGTTTCGACGAAGGCTCTTTTGCTGAAGTTTCTAATAGAATTTGGGTCTAAATCTCCTTGCTGGATCAGAGTATCGGCACTATTAGCTAATTCTATCAAAGAATAGGCTTGACTTTTGCCAATTTCTCTTTCTTTGAGCCAGTTCAAAAAGCCAGTGCCGCGTCCTTCGCCACCTTTTTTTTCTCTGTCTCTAACTGTTCGGAGAATGCGTCCCCGCCAAATGTCGGTTTGCAAGTCGAAGCGATCGCACACTTTCCAGGCATTGTCAACCTGATTTTCAAAATCAAACTCTGGTATTTGTTCGTCTTCGGGGTCTGGCAATTGGAAATTGATATCGGTAAAGCCGTTGAGGGCTTCTGCAAGTTCTGCGGGATTTAGGGGGACTTCAGCCATTAGGAAAAAATTGTGTAGAGCAACAGCCGGTTTAATTGAGAATTTGCACAACTTAACATTTGAGACGCTACCTGTAGTAGTAAGGCGGGCAATGCTTACCCTACTAATAGAGTGTTTGTGCAAGTCATCTTATTATTGCACGATCGGGGGCGATCGGCGAAAAGATACCCAAAATGACTCCGGGCACGCCCCTGATGGGACTTGATGCGAGTGCTGGCTGTGCGGGGATTGAGTTAAAGTGAATTAGGATATTATAGAATGGGATTACTTACTGTACTCGATCGCCAAGTTTGGGAGTATGCTCGTCAGCCTGACTAGAATTTAAGTAGCTGAAAACTCAAGTTAACTTATGCCTGCTAAAGATATCTACCACAACGAAGTTAAAAATGCCTTACTCAAAGACGGTTGGACAATTACGGCCGATCCATACTTTATTAAATATGAGGATGCCGAGTTATATGCGGATTTAGCAGCAGAAAAGCCGATTGCAGCACAACGTCAGGGACAAAAGATAGTTGTTGAAATTAAGAGCTTTGTTGGGCGATCGCTAATGTATGATTTTCACGGCGCACTCGGTCAATATATGGTCTACAGAAATCTCATTCAACTCACAGAGCCAGAATACAAGCTATATTTAGCAATTGACGATATTGTATACAAAAACTTTTTTCAACGCAAGTCTATACAATTAATTACTAATGAAAATAAGCTTTTGTTAATAGTAGTTGAAATGGAAAAGGAGGAAATCCTGCAATGGATCGACTAAAATACTATCGGAGTACGATCGAAAAAATATTGACTGAATATTATGAACTCGGCGTCAAGGGAGGGATGGCGCTAGATGAATTAGAGACAGACAGCCGCCTTGCATTTGACGAAAAACGAGATCAATATCTGTGGTTTCGCTCTGGGTGGGAGGAAAAAAAACGGATATGCCACATTACGATGTATCTTCGTATTAAAGATGGCAAAATTTGGGTTGAAGAAGATTGGACAGATTTGTGTGTAGTTGATGATTTACTAGCAGCAGGAATTCCTAAGAGCGATATTGTTTTAGGGTTTCACAATCCCTATAAACGGAAATTTACGGAGTTTGCTGTTGGTTGATGCAATAAGTGCGATCGTCCGAGAGGAGAAGCTGCGGGGCGATCGCTCTCTTCTGATGCTAAAATTGACAGCAGTAACTAAATCTGACGCAACAGGATATTTTGGCTGGTTTGAGTTTTTATTAAGAGGTAAGTATGTCAATAAGTGCGATCGACATTGGCACGCTGGTTGTCAGTACGCCTGAAACCTGTGGAGGGCGGCCCCGAATTGCGGGAACCAGAATTTCTATTGCTCAAATTGCCGTTGGGAATAAACAAGGACTGAATGCAGAAGAATTACTCGAAGAGATGCCCTATTTAAATTTGGCACAAGTCTATGCAGCCTTATCTTACTATCACGCTAACCGCAATGAAATTGAGGCATATTTAGCCGGAGAATTAGCTGAATATCAGCGATTAGAAGCCGAACATAGGGCGGGGAATCTTTAATAGGACTTACGCATGGGGGCCCAGAAACCGGGTTTTTTTGCGAAAATACTTCGTTGGAACCCGCAGATTATGTAAAAAACCAGGTTTCTTTGTCGGAGTGCATAAATCCTGTTTAATCAGCCAGATATATTAAAATTTGATCGGGGCATCCCCACCACTAGCATCGCAACAAAAAAATAGCCACTATCTCCCTGTGTAAAGTCATGCCCACAGACTTCTCCGGTAAAAATCTCCGAGGCCGCAATTTCATAGGTCAAGACCTCACAGGTGCAAAATTCATCGGTGCAGACATCCGAGGCGCAAACTTCACCAATGCCATCCTCATAGAAGCTGACTTCACCCGTGCCAAGGCTGGACTCCAACGTCGCCGGACAATTTTTCTAGTAACGATATCGCTATTTCTATCGGTAATATCGGGATTGATGTCAGCTCGTGCTACTTTGTGGATAGCAGATTTTTTCACTCCAGATATGATCAAACAGTACACCATTCGTCCCGGTGTAATTGTCTTGATAGTTTTGGCCATCTTCTTTATAGCTACTATCCGCCGAGGTCTAGGGGCCGCGACAGAGGCAGGGGCAGGGGCAGTGGCAGTGGCAGTGGCAGGGGCAGGGGCAGTGGCAGTGGTAGTGACAGCGGCAGGTGCAGGGGCATTGGCAGCGCAAGGTGCAGTGGCAGTGGCAGGGACAGTGGAAGCGGCAGCGGCAGGGGCAGTGGCAGTGGCAGCGGCAGGGGCGGTGACAGGGGTAGGGGCAGGGGCAGCGGCGGTGGCAGTGGTAGTGGCATCGGCAGTGGCAGCGGCAGTGAGAGTGGGAGTGCCAGGGGCAGCGACAGCGACAGTGGCAATGGCAGGACTAGGTATTTACGTTGCTTGGCGTGCCCTGGCTGGGGATGAGAAACACGCCTTGATTCGGACTGTTGCCATTGCCTTTGCCGCTACAGGTGGCACTAGCTTTCGCAATGCCGATTTAACTGATGCTAATTTCACTGAAGCAACCCTCAAAAGTACAGATTTTAGAACAGCCAATCTCACTCGCACTTGCTTCCACAAAACAGAAAAGCTCGATCGCGCGCGAGTCGGTAAATCGATATTAGCTGATACCCGCATCCGAGAATTACTGGTCACTGGCGAGGGCTACAAAAAATCATATTTCGGTGCGGATCTCCAAGGAGCAAACCTGACAGGCGTTAATCTCAACGAGGCTAATCTCAAGCAGGCTAATCTCAGCGAAGCAACTTTGCATCAAGCTAATTTGGAATTCGCAAACCTGACTGAAACTCAAGCCTTGGCAACAGATTTTACAGCAGCTTGTTTTACAGGTGCTTGTTTGGAAGGTTGGAACATTGACCCTAATACAAAGCTCGATCGCGTTGACTGTCGGTTTGTTTATCTTCTAGAATATCCCCAACCGGGAACTGACGATCGCGATCGCCGCCCTCACCACATCAGTAAATGTTTTGAACCGGGGGATTTCGAGAAACTGTATAAAAAGATTATGGAAACCGTGCAAATCCTGCTCAAAAATGGGATTAACCCAGAAGCTTTTACCGTCGCTTTTCAGAAGTTAATGCGGGAATTTCCAGATATTACACGGGATTCAATTCAAGTATTTGAGAAAAAAGGAGATGATGTTTTACTGACTTTCAATGTTCCCAAAGGAACTGATAAAGGAAAATTTGAGCAAACTTGGGATGAAGGTTATCAAGCAGGGCTGCAAGCTCAAAGTCAAGCCGAGAAATTAAAATATAAAGATGAAATTATTGCAATTCACAAAGATAATTATGAAGAATTAATGAAAAGAGTATTTAGTAAAGATTTCGTAAATCCTTCAACTGTGGCTCAGCCATCTGGCCCTACAATTAACATTCATGCTCAATCTACGGCAGAGAATAAAGTCGCAAGCGACAACATCGACCAAAGTCGCAAAGCTGAAATTACAGGAGAAACGGTTAACGCTACCGGTGCGGGTTCGTTAAGTTTAGGAGATAATGGCGGTACAACAGCCAACTCGATCGAGCAGTTGCCTGATTCAGCCGTTAGCCCAGCCCTCGAAGAGGATCGTCCTTCCTGACAAAGTGAGTAATGCTATAATTTTAGTCAAACTCTGGTAACAGCGGAAATCAAAGCTATGAGTGTATCAGTAGGTTCAGAAAAACCGGAATTTAAAGAATTACTGCTGCAATTGCAAGCTGCGATTGCGAATGAAAACACACAATTGTCAATCCAGAGTATAGAAAATCCTGAACAGGGAGTAATTGCGATATTTGTCAATACTCTGACAGAAGATAAGCAAGCTATAATTTATCACGATTTAAAGCAAAACTACGAACTGCTATTAAAGGCTATTGAAGATAAATATCAAGCTGAATTACGGGCCAAAGATTGCGAAATTGCCATGTACCGTCAAGAGATAGCTATTTCCCAAGCCGTTTCTGAAAGTTTAACAGAACTTGAAACCGCTGCTAATCCTAGTGAAGAAGATGAGTCGAGTTCCGAATCAGAGGATGTGGAGTCACTAAGGGCGATCGCCCAAAAATACAAGGCCGAATTAAAATATAAAGATGAGGAAATCGTCTTATATCGCCAGCAAATAGCTGAAATGAGAGAACTAACTGAAACTTTAGCTAAACAACCCATAGAGATTAATATTATTCAGGAGGGATAAGCAAACATAAACTACTAGGCTCACTATGCAAAGTGACGAAAGTCTTACTCGAATTATCCAGGTTTATGAGCAAATCATCAAAAATTTAGAAGCCAAGCACAAATCTGAATTACAAGCTAAAAATAGAGAAATAGAATTTTACCGTCAGAAAAGTTTGGAGCTAAATGAGTTTGTAAAATTGCTGGCTAGGCGGCCTGTTAATGTTACAATTACTAATGAACTTAAATCTACATCAGAGAGTAAAGTTATGAGTGAGCAAATCGATCAAAGTCGTAAAATTGAAATTTCCGGCGGAACTGTTAACGCCAGCGGTGCCGGAGCGTTAAGTTTGGGCGATATCAGCGGCACTGTTGCTAATACAATTAATCAATTATCGGATTCTTCTAAACCTGACAAACCAGGCATCAAAGAATTGTTGACTGAGTTACAAACTGCGATCGAGGCTGAAACTGATTTATCTGATGATGATAAAGCTGAAGCGTTGGAACAGGTAAAAGCCTTGGCCGAAGTAGGGAAAAATCCCCAAGAAAGCACAATGCAAAAGGCCGGGAAAACGGCAATGAAGATTCTGAAAGGGACTATTGCTAGTTTACCTAGTGCGGCGACGTTGGTAGAAGCTTGCAGTAAATTGTTGCCCGCGATCGCAAGTCTCTTACTTTTACCCTAAAATTATTCATAAATTCAGACAGAACTTACACACTTCGACCAAAGAAACCGGGTTTTTTCGCAAATCTGCGCGTTTCAACGAAGTATTCTCGTAAAAAACCCGGTTTCTGACCACCCGCGCACTGGGACTAAAGAAACCGGGTTTTTTACCAAATCTGCGAATCACAACGAAGTATTCTCGCAAAAACCCGGTTTCTGGCCCCATGCGTAAGCCCTAAAAAGGACTTAACCTTGCAGCTTACCGTCCAGATTTTCTCGGCGGTGTACCGTTAGACCGCGAACGACGGATCAGCACGCTCATCACCTGCTTCGGATTAGCTGCGCGCTGTACGGGGCTCCAATCGCCCACTTCTGCAAATCCCAGCCGGTACAAAGTGAGTATGGTTTCCCGGACACCTTTGGGCGAACCGACAACCGTTAACAGCACCACTTCCTGTTCGCATACTGCTGCTGAGTCGTCATTTGGCCGATCGTCCAAGTTGTCGTCAGGCACGAATTCCTGTGACATATTATGTTCTCCTGGTTTTGGGTTTTCTAGAAAAACCCAAAAACCCAGCCGCCCCGCTTTTCAACGCATAGCAGGGCGGCTACAGAGAATGTTAAGATTCTCGGAGCCTCCAGACTGCTCGTACCAGTTTGGCGGTTAGCTGTCCATTGCTGTTAGCGCAGCTTTGGGCAGTGCAACTAGATTTTTGGGCGACGCGGGCTGCCTCCTCTACAAGCAAGCAACCTCTCACTTCAAAGCGTAGCCGCAGATGGGGGCAGCCGTCAATCTATTTTGGATTTTAGATTTTGGATTTTGGATTGAAGAATTGATCCGCGGACTAATCTGGGGACTTTGGGGGTTTTGATGCGGGATTGGCGGGTTTTGGGCGATCGCACCAATGAGACTCACAAAACGAACGATGGTATTTTCCACTTACCAACTACAACGGCGATACTTTATCGCGTTCAATCTCCTCGCGGGGAGTTGTTTTGCCGTTCAAAATTGTGCCATCATCGGGCGGATTTTGCGGGCGATCGCGCTTCGTAAAGCGATCGCGAGCCGAGACAACCACCACATACAGAACCGGCACTATAAACAAACTCAAGACAGTAGAAACAACCATTCCCCCCGCGATCGCATTCCCCAGCGATCGGCGGCTCGCTGCACCCGCACCTTCTGGGTTAACCAGAGGAGCAATACCCAAAATGAAAGCCAGAGAAGTCATCAAAATCGGTCGTAAACGCTCTTGAGAAGCCTCAACTGCCGCCTTAGCAATTGGATATCCCCGCTCCCGCAACTGGTTCGCAAACTCCACGATTAAAATCGCATTTTTACTAGCCAACCCAATCAACATCACCAAACCAATCTGGCAATAAACATCATTCGCCAAACCCCGCAACGACTGAGCTAAAAGTGCACCTAAAATCGCCAGAGGTACCGATAGCAAAATAATGAAAGGATCGACATAATTTTCGTACTGAGCCGCCAAAACCAAGAACACAAAAATCAGCCCCAAACCGAAAATAATCGGTGCTTGACCGCCCGACTCAATTTCTTCTAAAGAAGTCCCAGACCATTCATAGCCAAAACCTGCTGGTAAAACTTGAGCAGAAACCTTTTCCATCGATTTGAGCGCCTGTCCAGAACTCGCTCCCGGAGCAGGAGTACCGTTAATTTCAATCGATCTAAATAAATTGTAGTGATTAACAGTTTGCGCTCCTACCACCGGAGTTAACTTCACCAAATTGCTCAAAGCAATCATTTCATTTTTCCCAGAACGCACATACAATTTCCCAATATCTTCAGGATTAGCACGAAACTGTTTATCTGCCTGGACATACACCCGATAATTGCGCTGCTGGAGATTAAAATCATTCACATACTGCGAACCCAGAGCCGTTTGTAACGTACTGAAAACATCATCAAGAGAAATATCTAAAGCCTTAGCTCGATTGCGGTCAACTTCCACAATTAACTGAGGCGTATTCGCAGCAAACGTACTAAATACCGCTTGCAATCCCGGCGTTTGATTCGCCTGCTTCAAAATGCCACCCATAGCTTGAACCAAAGCATCTAAACCGCTGTTACCTTTGCGGTCTTGCAATTGAAATTGGAAACCTCCAAATTGACCTAAACCTTGAATTGCAGGGGGATTTACAGGGAAAATTCTAGCTTCTGGAATAGCTAAAAACTGGCCGCGTAACTTGCCAATAATCGCTTGTACAGTTTGATCTTCTCCGTGACGTTCATCCCAGGCTTTAAGTGTAGTAAATATAATGCCTTGATTAGAAGTGCTGCCGCTAAAACCAAATCCACCCACTGAAAAAGTCCCGACAACTTCAGGAAGTTTGAGGATTTCTGCTTCTACTTGGTCCATTACTTTCTGAGTGTATTGCAGCGAAACACCTTGGGGCCCTTGAATAATTGTCAGAAAATATCCCTGGTCTTCTTCCGGGATAAATGCTGTGGGGACTGATAAATAAAGCCAAGCTGTTACTCCCAGAGAAGCGATGAACACGAGGGTGACAATAGTCTTAATCCCTGTGAGAAATATTAAGGATTTGCGATATTGCCGCTGTACCCAATCGAGAACTCCATTAAAACGGTCAAACACCCAACCTACCGGGCCCCCAAACTTCTGACCTCGACGCAGTAATATAGCTGAAAGCGAGGGCGTGAGAGTAATAGCAATAAAGGTAGAAAGCAGTACAGAAAAAGCAATTGTCAGCGCAAATTGTTTGTAAAGCGCTCCTGTAGTTCCGGGAAAAAATGCCACGGGCACGAACACTGCCATCAACACTAAAGAAGTCGCAATTACCGCGCTAAAAAGCTCCCGCATAGACTCAAAAGCCGCTTCGCGGGGATTCATACCTTGGCGGATCAGGCGGTCAATATTTTCTACCACAATGATAGCGTCATCCACCACTAATCCCGTCGCTAATGTCAGACCAAACAGAGATAAACTGTTAATAGTAAATCCGAAAACTTTGATAAAGGCAAAAGTCCCAATCAAAGAAATTGGAATTGTGATGGTAGGAATAATAGTTGTGCGCCAGTCTTGCAAGAAAACAAAAATCACTATCACCACTAGCAAGACTGCTTCAAATAGCGTTTTTACTACTTCGGCCATCGACTCTTCTACAAACAAAGTCGTATCCAGCGCAACTCTATGTATCAACCCCGGAGGGAAACCTTTAGCTAGTTTTTCCATTTCTGCTTTGACGGCATGGGCAACATTCAAAGCATTACTTCCTGGCAGTTGGTAAATCCCTAAACCTACTGCATCATTGCCTCGAAATCGCAGAAACGAGTTGTAATTTTCTGCCCCTAGTTCTGCTCTCCCCACCTCTTTTAATTTAACTAACGTTCCGTTGGTCTCTGTTTTGAGGACGATTTCTTCAAATTCTGCTGGTTCTTTCAGGCGACTTTCAGCACGCAAGTCAATTTGATACATTTGCCCCTGTGGAGCAGGTTCTTGGCCCACTCTCCCAGCACCAACTTGCAAGTTTTGTTCGTTGAGAGCCCTAGTTACATCTTGCATGGTGAGACTGCGAGCTGCTAATTTATTTGGATCTATCCATAAACGCATTGCATAGCGTCTTTCCCCAAAAATTCGTACCTCGCCCACACCTTTTACCCGTTTTAAGGCATCTGCTAAATATAGGTCAGCGTAGTTGCTTAAAAATATGGTGTCGTATTCTTTGTTTTCTGTAAATAAACCGATCGCTAATAGGAGACTTGTAGATTGTTTTGTAACTCTAACTCCTGTGCGTTGTACCGCATCTGGTAGTTGTGGTTGAGCAACTGCAACTCGATTTTGAACATCGACGGCGGCGATATCTTTGTTGCGTGACGGGTCAAAGGTAGCTGTAATGGTGCTGGTGCCATCGTTACTACTACTGGAAGTTAGATATTTGAGTCCTTCAACGCCGTTGATTTGCCTTTCTAGGATGTTCGTAACAGCATTTTCGACAATTTCAGCACTCGCCCCGCTATAGTTAGCAGTTACGCTAATTTGGGTAGGGCTAATGTCGGGGAAGCGTTCGATAGGCAGGCTCGGAATGCTAATTGCGCCTACCAAAATGATAACTAAGGCGCATACGCTAGCAAAGACTGGTCGTTTAATAAAGAAATCTGCAAACATTATTTGGGTAATGGGTAGTTGTTAGTTGATAATTCGTAATTTCTAATTCCTAATTCCTAATTCCTAATTTGAATTACGTCAAAAATTAAAATTTCTCCTTTTTTAAGAGCTGAGCAATCAAGTAGTTTCACATACATAAGTTACGTAGTTGCGCTTCCGCGCTCTTCTGAGGTAAACTAAGAGCGCTGAAACGAAACAACATACCTTATTTTTTGCTTTCTACTGGTAATTTTTCCCCGGCTCCTTTCCCTTCCTCTTGAGCCATAATCGGAGCGCCGTCTGTCAGGTTAAGGAGGCCTGCGGTAACAATTTTTTCCCCGGCTTGCAAACCTTCGATAACTTGATAATTATTCCCCTCAATGGTTCCCAATTTCACTGGCTTTTGTCGGGCTACTAAAGGAGGCATTCCAGGTTTTGGCTGTTCCGGCTTTTGAGCTGTGAAGACAAAAGTTTGCCCACCTAAACGAGTTACTGCTGTGACTGGAACTAAAATTCCGGGGTTCTGTTTCCAGATGACTTTAGCTTTTACAAACTGGAGATTAAGCAGTTCGCCGCTCGGGTTGGGAAAGGTGGCTTTAGCTAAAATTGTTTGGGAATTGGCGCTGACGTTCGGGGAGATAAAACTGATTTGACCGATCGCGATCGCTTTGCCTTGAGCGTCGAGCATTTGTACTGGCAGCCCTAAGCGTAATTGAGGCTGCCGTTCCAAAGGAATTGATAACCGCAAGTCTAGCAATTGGTTCTCTGTCAGGGTGGCAATGGGGTCGCCTTTTTGCAAGTAATCACCAACTTTCACTGGGATGTCGCCGATGACTCCCGCGAAGGGCGCGATGACAGCAGTTTCTTGGAGTTGTACTTCAAAGCCGCGCACTTGAGCGGCGGCCTCGGCAACTTGCGCTTCAGCTTGATCGAGCTGCTCTTGGCGGGTGCCGTTGGCTAACTGGGCTAATCTGCTCTTGGCTTGTGCGACTTCTGCTTCGGCTTTGGCTATTTCCTCGGGGCGCGAACCGTTTTGCAATTGCCGCAAAGCTTGCCGCTGCTGTTGCAAGGCTGCTGTCCGGCGCTCGATCTCGGCTTGTCTGTTTTTTTGCCGCTGCTGGAACCGCCTTTGAGCTTCTCGGAGGTTGGCTTTGGCGCTGCCTTCTTTTTGGGTGTATTGTTCGAGGGTATTGGCGGATTCTGCGCCTTCTTTTGCTAATGCCTGATATCTGGCAAGCTGCTGGGTGGCTAATTTTGCTTCCGCTGTGCTTGCCTCTATTTGCGCTCTTGCTTGGGCGATGTCTTCTAAGAGGCTACCTGTTTGGGCGTCGGCGAGGTCGGCTTCAGCTTGGCTCACGCGGGCTTGGGCTTGACCAATTTCTTCTGGCCGAGAGCCCGATCGCAGTTGGGCTAGGTTGGCTTGGGCTTGGGCGACTTGGGCTTGAGCTTGGGCGATTTCTTCGGGCCTGGTTCCTGCTTGCAATTCGGCTAAGTGGGATTGAGCGCGGATCAGGTTGGCTTGGGATTGCCTCAAGTCAGCTTGGGCGCTGTCGCTTTTCATGCGGGCGATGGCTTGCCCTTTGTTTATGAAGTCCCCGGATTTGACAAAAATCTCCGTGACTAGCCCATCGATCTCAGGCTTGATTGCAACTGAGCGCTTGGCTTCTAAGCTGCTGACAAATTCCGAGGCATCTTGGACTGAGCTGCTTTCTACGGCTGCGAGCTTGACTGGTATGGCTTTGGGTTGGGCTGCTGCGGCCGGTTGCTGTGCGCGATTATGACTAGATTGCCACGAGTACCAGCCGATACCTGCTGCGCCACAAGCGATCGCGAGCGCGGCAATTAGCGGCCAGCGCGATCGCGGTTTACCAGGCTGGGGGCGATCGACAATAGGCGGAAAATCATCCGGTCGATCGCTGTCTGCACCTGCATCGGTTGGGTGAAGTTCCGGTGTAGCAGATTTTTGCTCTTGGGCTTCAACGACGGATTCTGGGGATTTAGAATAACTCATGGGCAGCACCACTTAGATTTTTTTTAACAACATCTGACTTAGACTTTGGCGGCATCTTCGATCCCCCGGCGTCCCCCTCAAACAAAAGGGAATAAGGACAAGCCCTTTTAAAAGGGATGGAATCTGGAAAGTCCCTTTTTAATGGGGTTGGGGTATGTGCTTGGCTTTAGTCCGATCGCAGTTAGTCAAGCCGGGGGTGATTATTTTTAGGAAAGTTGTTTTTTATCTCTCAAAAGTTACGCTTTCCATGAAAGATTAGACATCCTTCTTATGGCTTACCTGAGTGGGTGAGTTAGAAGGATTTTCCCCTGGGAGTCGCCGGATTCAGGGGAGGTTGGGGAGTCGCGCACTCCTGCGATCGCGCTTTTTTCCTTGGCTAGTTGCTCGGTTAACCACTCTATGTCTGACGCCAGCACTGACTTGCAGCGATCGCGAGAGGCGAATTGATAGTCGTCTGTTAGTGGATATTCGCTCTTGAGGCTTTCGATGTAGTCTTGCCGGGTGTAACACGCTCGCAAGCGGTGTTCCAACAATTTCATCCGTTCTGCCGGTTCTAAGTCGCCAAAAAAGAAAAACTTGATTTGGAACCGGGAACCGCTGTTAACCCAGCTTTCTTGAGGGTGTTCGAGCATTTTTTCCCTCCAGAGTTCGCGCCCTTTGGCGGTAATTCCGTAGATTTTGCGCGGACAGCCCGCATCTCCGGCTTCTTCGGCAATTACCGAAATCTCCCCTCGCTCTTCCAAGCGCTTCAGCAGCGGGTAAATCGCTCCGTAGTTGACGCTGATGCAACTGCTCATAAACAGCTCCAGTTGTTGTTTTAGCCTATAGCCGTGCAGGGGTTGCAACTGTAGCAGCCCAAGCGCTGATAGTTCAAGCATTTATATCAAGTTGATATTATAGTCTGCATTATATCACTATATTATCGGACTCAAGGGCGATGGGGTAAATAGCTAATTTGAAACATTCTTGAGATTTAAATACACATTTAACAGTGTTTGTCAATACCCTTAAGATATATTTTAGGATCGGGAGAGGGCGATCGCTCGATCGGAAAAATTGGGTCTAAAACCCAAAATCAACGTCCTGTAATTACTTGAAATAACCATCCAAAAAGCATCACGCTCAAGAAAATTACACTTCCGACAATTAACATCAAACCCAACAGCAAAGCCGCGACAAATAACCAATCGGCTTTTTTCCCCGGTTCAGGGGAACCTAAATGAGCATCCAGCAATTCTATATTTTTGACATTAGCTTTCCAAGCAACATCCAATAAGTCTCCGGCCACCGGTACCGTGCCGGCAACTGTATCAAATACGATGTTAGCGGCCATTTTTACTAAAGTCTCTTGCGGCACTCCCATTTGAGCGGATTTAAAAACTACATAACCGGCAAAAATTGAACCGACTAAATCGCCGCCGCCCGGTATCAGTCCCAATACTGGATCGAGTCCAATGCGGTATCGCGTGCCGGGAATGGGAATTGCATTGTCTAGTAAATGGCTGATGCGGCGGATTCGCCGCAAGGATGCTACATGAGATGGGCTGGGAGTATTGGGGGAGGAATTTTGTATAGGAGAACGTGACATTTAATTACTCTCGATTGCGATATTATATCGTTTCCGGTAGCATCGGAATGATACCGAGGACACGGCAGTGCCGTGTCCCTACCCCGATTATTGTAGGGACACTCTTGCTCTCGCGGTGTCCTGACTGTGGGTAATATTAATTCCGATGCTACCGGAGTTTATATTACTGCTAGTTTAGGATATTTATTGAAGCATATTCAAGTTTTGTCACTATGCCTCACGCAAGATTTTTATTGATTTTGGTCGATCGCCTTTTGTTTGTTTTTGAATGAACAGAAACCCGGTTTCTGTTCAAAACCGGGTTTCTTGCTTCTAGCTGCGGGCTTTTAATTTAGCCTTTTATTTGTTGCCTTCAGTGAAGTCGGCGTCAATTACGTCGTCGCCGCCGCCAGTGGGGCCGCCGTCTCCATAGCCACCAGGGCCGCCAGGGCCGCCAGGGCCGTCAGTGGGGCCGCCTGCTTGCTGGTACAGGTTGCTGCTAACAGCATAGAATGCTTGCTGCAACTCTGTTGTCAAGGTTTTGATGCGATCGTCATCTTCACTCTCGATCGCGCCTCGCAAGTCTTTAAGCAACCCTTCAATCTTAGTTTTGTCATCAGCGGGAACTTTATCACCCAATTCTGCCAACTGCTTCTCGATTTGATAGGCTTGAGAGTCAGCTTGGTTTTTGCGATCGATCTTTTCGCGACGTTCTTTGTCAGCAGAAGCATTCGATTCGGCTTCCTTCACCATGCGATCGACTTCATTGCTGGGCAAAGTAGAAGCACCGGTAATGCTAATAGATTGCTCCTTGCCAGTACCTTTATCTTTTGCAGCTACATTCAAAATACCGTTAGCATCGATATCGAAAGTAACTTCAATTTGAGGTACGCCGCGGGGGGCAGGTGGAACTCCATCTAAGCGGAAGGTTCCCAAATCCTTGTTATCATTCGCCATTTCCCGTTCGCCTTGCAAAACGTGAATTTCCACGTTTGTTTGGCCGTCTACAGCAGTCGAGAAAGTTTCCGACTTCTTAGTAGGAATAGTGGTGTTGCGGGGAATAATTTTTGTCATCACGCCGCCCAAGGTTTCGACGCCGAGAGACAGCGGAGTAACGTCGAGCAACAGGATGTCTTTGACTTCGCCTGCGAGTACGCCGGCTTGAATTGCTGCACCGACTGCAACCACTTCGTCCGGGTTTACCGTTTGGTTGGGGTCTTTGCCGAGGATTTTTTTGACCAGTTCTTGCACCGCAGGAATGCGTGTAGAACCACCAACTAAGACGACTTCATTAATTGCAGATTTGTCTAATTTGGCGTCGCGGATCGCATTTTCTACGGGGATGCGAGAGCGATCGATCAAATCCGAACACAGTTCTTCAAACTTGCCCCGCGTCAAAGTCGTGTCCAAGTGTTTTGGCCCGTCTTGAGTCGCGGTAATAAACGGCAAGTTGATTTCTGCTTGGGTAACGCTCGAAAGTTCAATCTTGGCTTTTTCGGCTGCTTCCGTCAGGCGTTGCAGTGCTTGTTTGTCTTTGCGGAGGTCAATTCCTTCGGCTCTTTGGAATTCGTTAGCGATGAAATCAACAATTTTTTTATCGAAATCGTCACCGCCGAGGTGAGTGTCTCCACTTGTTGCGAGCACTTCAAACACGCCGTCGCCAACTTCTAGAATAGATACGTCGAAAGTACCGCCACCTAAGTCAAATACGAGGATGGTTTCGTTGCTCTTTTTATCTAATCCGTAAGCTAAAGCGGCTGCTGTAGGTTCGTTAATAATCCGCAGAACTTCAATACCGGCAATTTTTCCAGCGTCTTTAGTAGCTTGGCGCTGGGAGTCGTTGAAGTAAGCGGGAACTGTAATTACCGCTTGGGTGACTGTTTCGCCGAGGTATTTGCTGGCGTCTTCTACGAGTTTGCGGAGAACTTGTGCAGAAATTTCTTCTGGGGCAAATTGCTTGCCGCGGGCGGGACAGTCTAGTTTGAGGCTGTTGCCGACTTTGAGGACTTTGTAGGAAACTTCAGTGGTTTCGTGGGTTACTTCATCAACCCGACGCCCGATAAACCGTTTTACTGAGTAAAAGGTGTTTTCGGCGTTCATCACGGCTTGACGCTTGGCGATTTGTCCGACAAGTTGATCGCCATTTTTAGCATATGCTACTACGGAAGGTGTGGTGCGACCCCCTTCGGCGTTGGCTATGACGGTGGGTTTGCCGCCTTCCATAACTGCGACGCAGGAGTTTGTCGTACCTAAGTCAATTCCAACTACTTTTCCCATAGGGGTGTTCCGGCTCCAATCTCTACAAAATTTTGGTTTTCTATCTGTGCGATAGTCTGGTTATTCAGGACTGCGATTTTACCTCGCGGTTGACGGGTAGTGAGTCCTGCTTTAATACAGTCTTCGATAGGGTGCTGATCTCTATACTGCGGGCGGTAGACCTTGCGATGAAGGGGTATTTACCGAACCTGTTGAGGGACGGTTGCATCCGTGAGGCTTGCACCGCTACAGTTGTTGACTGCTTTTGTTTACTCTTCCTAATGTACGGGGTGCGAGCGATTCGGGTATTGTGGCAAACCGTATACGTTGTGTTGTATTTGCCGTCTTTGTTGTATAAATTTTGTTTGGTTGGTAGGGGCGATCGGTCTTTTGGCTGCAAAATAAAAGTAAAATTTATCATTTAGAGTCATGAGTTAGAGAGCTACCTATTTGCTGCTTGTTTAATTGTACTCATCAGAATAAACAGTGAAAAAGGAGTATCTTGGTACTCCAAGAAACCGCACCTTTTGTAAAATTCTTTAGCTTGTTCGTCAATAGCATCTACTCTGACGGCATAAATTCCCATATTTTGGGATAAATTCAGTGCATTCTCGAAGGCATGACGTAGCAACCGCTTCCCCAAGCCTCTACCTTGCATTGAGCGATCGACTGCAAGCTTCCCAAGCAGCATAGCAGGAGGGGGATAGTTGGGGAGATTTTCTCGCAGGTTAGCTGGTAGCTGGGTACGATCGAGTAAATTAGCGCTGCAAGCATAATAGCCTGCTATTGTGCAGTTATCTTCACCTGTTAAAGCTACAAAAGTTCTAGCAGTACCGAGCCGATCGTTCTGCTTTGCATATCGTTTGAGATAAGCATCTAATTCTGTATTTCCCGAATTAAATGGGTCTTTTCTAAGACTGCTCGTACTTCGGTTTATATCTTCTAGACGGCTAATAGTCCAATTCACTCGCTTGACTGTTTTGTTTAATAATCTGCAAATAATGCGAGCAATCCTTCAGACGGTGCTGGCGGGTTTTCCATGACTGACAGTAAAAAGGCTCGATCGCGATCGGACAGTGCTGGAGGCGTATTATTATAGGCTGCTGGGCCGTTGATAGTGGCATCGGCTTCGGCAATGAATTCGTCTAGGACAAATAGGTAAGCCCACCAAGAGAGTCTGGTTTCGGTACTGGTTTCGGTTTTGACGAGCGATCGCATTTTGCTATTCCTCCCGCTGCTAAGATTTCTTTCCTGCTATGATTCTAACTAAAAAAGCGACAGGTTGAAACCTGCCGCTACCTGTACAAAGTCCGCCAGAGCAGACTATTTTATTGCTATTTTTCACCGATCAGCAGAGCTGCGGGAAAGTAACTGAGAGCTTCACCAATTGCCAGCGTACCGTTACTTTCTACCGCCTGATTGGTAATCGCATCTTTCCAAACCGACGGCATTTCCTCGGACAATTTCAAATTAGTATCTTTCCAGACTTGTTTGCCGATCGGCATTTCTTCCGGTTTGACAATTCCCGTCAAAAACCGGGGAGCAATGACAATAACTGTAGTATCTCCAAAGCTTCTGGCAAAGGCAACAACATTATCTTTAAACGTGCCCGCTGCTAGCAGGGGCCGATAGTCGCCTGATTCAAAAACTTCTAAGTATTTTTTTCTGGCTTCTAGGACTCTTGCCGTCAAAAACAACTTAATTCTAGCATCTTCCCGCGTCGCAATCAAATCCTCAATTAGTTGCAAAATATCCGTCTGAGCTTGCTGTTTTATTTCCCGCAAAACCTCGATTCTGCGGGCAAAATCAACGGGACGGCGGTTGTCGGGATCGACGTGACTCAAATCCCAGAATTCCGTCCCTTGATAAATGTCGGGAACGCCCGGAGCAGTAATTTTCAGCAGCGTTTGAGATAAAGAATTGAAAATTCCGTAATCAGCTACTTTTTTCCAGAAAGGTGTAAATTTCTTGAGGAATTGATTTTGTTCCGAAGGTTCGAGAACGCTATCGACAAAGGTCATAAAACCAGCTTCGTAGTCGTTATCCGGTCTCAGCCAAGCCGTATAGACTTTGGCTTCGCGGACAGCTTTAATGACATAATCTTTCAGGCGATCGACATAATCAGTGTTTTCAATTCCCTCAAAGGGAAAACTGCCGATCAGAGTTTGGTACAAGAAGTATTCGTCATTAGTATCGGGAACCATTCGATTCACAAAGTTGACTTTCTTAGAAGAGTTTAGCTCTCTCCAAGACCTGACTTGCTGTTCCCATTCATCGGGAAGTTCTGACAAAACGTTAATTCTGGCTCGCACATCTTCGCCGCGTTTGGTATCGTGGGTAGCTGTAGCATTCATTTTGTGCGGCCAAGCGACTTGCTGCTGTTTGTTGAACTCGTGAAAATCTACCAGCGAAACGCCGAACTGACTGGGGTTTCCTCCCACTTCGTTGAGGGATAAAAGCCGGTAGTAGACGTATAAAAGCGTGTCTTCAACGCCTTTGGCCATCAAAGGCCCTGTCAACTGCTGGAGTTTCATTACAAAGTGTCGGCGCTGCTCTTTTTGTTCGGTTGTTAGGGTTTCTTCTTCTTCGAGCAACACCAGCGTTTCGATAAATTTAAGTTCCTTGAGGAGTCGCGGTACTTGTTCTTTAGCATGGGCGATCGCATATTTGACGTAAGTGCGATCGGACTCTCTCAAACCCTCTTGATTGATGTAAGTTCGGTAGACTGGAAAAATCGTCAAAACAGCAGCCAGTGCTTTTTCCAAACCGGGACGAGTAAAGTCGTTTCCCTGTCTGGATTGACCGGAAATATTCTTCAAAAGTTGAGCCAAATTGTCTACATCTCCCGCCAAATTTTTCTCAACAATCAGCCCTTTTTTATCTAAAAACAACTGTTCGTAAGGAACGTTCAGGCGAGTAAATCTCTGATATATTTCGCTAAATTGCTGTTCGCGATCGCACCGACAAAAAACGCCGTTTACGTAGTTCAAAAAGTCGTAGCCGCTCGTTCCCTCAATCGGCCAATATGACGGCAAATCTTCTTCGTGTTCGAGAATCTTTTCAACAGTGATGTAAGTATCTCCGACTCTCTCCCGGAGGCGTTTCAAATATTCTGTGGGGTCGTAAAGTCCGTCGATATGATCGATTCTCAATCCGGTAAACTTTCCCTCTTCAACCAGGTCGAAGATCAGAGCGTGGTTTTTGTGAAAAACTTTAATCTCTTCAACTTTTACCGAAATCAGTTCGTTGACTGTAAAAAACCTTCGGTAGTTAATTTCTTCGGCTCCCACTTTCCAGAAAGCCAGACGGTAAAACTGCTCGGAAAGCAAATCGTCCAGCAAATTAAAGCTTTCGGAATTGCCCTTTTCACCGTTAAAAAAATTGATATTTTCATCGATAAATTCCTGCACCATGGGATTTTGATTGTAGAGTTCCCACAGCAGTCCTTTGACAAAAGCTATCTGATCGTATCTGGCTTTACCTTTAGTTTCTGTAGGTGTATTTTTAATCAAATAAAGAATTCCCAAAAACTTGATAAAATCTGGATGGCGTCTGCCTAATTCCCTGGCTAAATGCCCCAAATTATGACTGATAAATTTAGCATAAGATTCAATTTTTACTGGCAATTGTAAGCTATAATAATTGATGGTCAGCCCAATTTCGCTGTATTTGAGTTGAATTTCGCCATTTTCCAGACACTCTCCATAAAAATTGCCCAGCAGCGGAGCCAGCACTCGACCCCTGAGATGTTCGTAAGCGTGATTCCATTCAATATCGAAGTAATCGAAATAGTCGGAATCCGGGCCGTGTTCCAATACGTCTAACAGCAGCAAGTTTTGAGTGTCGTAAGCCATGTGGTTCGGCACAATATCTTGCAGCCATCCCATATTCCGTTTCTTGATTTCGTATGTGAGCGCTTCAAAGTTTTCTGATGTTCCCAATTCGGGATTGAGCTGATTTGAGTCAACGACATCGTATCCGTGAGTGCTGCCTTTTCTAGCTTTAAATATCGGTGAGGCGTAAACGTCGGTAATTCCTAATTCTTCCAGATAGCTAAGGATTTGTTTGGCGGCTTCAAAGTTAAAACCTGCATGAAATTGAATCCGATAAGTTGCTGCGGGAATTCTCATCATGTTAATTTTACTCCTAATTAGTTTTTTGGGTTCGATCTTTTAATCAGGAGGCAGAGCCTCCAGTTTTAACTGCTACAATTTTCGACGAAAGTGTCGCACTCAAATCAACTTGTAAGGTGCGTCAGACGAAGTGAGAGAGAAATTATTGAGTCCTTGGATCTGACGCACGCTACAAATGCGTGTTAGTTGCGTCCAGGACTCTACTATAATTCGTAGAGTGCAAAACTCTGTGGTTTGACGGTCAATTCTTGCTCTGAAGTTATCTTTTCTGGTAAGGTTGAACCGGCACCCATCCATTTTGCATCAGCAGAGTCTAAAATCTTTTTCCAGTTGCCTTGGGGAAGTGCAGCCGTAAAAGCTACCTCTTGCCTGTTGAAGTTTAGAATGCAGAATATCTGGCTGTCATCTGTCCAGCGACGTAGAAATAAGATTTTTTCCGCTTCTATGCTGGACACTTCTAGACTGTTTTTGTCTAGTTTTTTAAGGGCCGGTATTGTCCGCCGCAGTTGAATCAGATGTTGGTGCCATTCCCAGAGGATTTTGTGTTTGCCTTCTGTTTGTTTTTCCCAGTTTAACTTGCACTTATCGAAACTCTCAGGACTCTGGGGGTCTTGAAACTCCCCTCGCCCTTCAAAGATTTTAAATTCTTGTTGTTTGTCTTTGCGGATAGCTTCAATTAAATTCTCGTCTGAGTGGGAAACGAAGTAGAAAAACGGTGCTTCTTCTCCGTATTCTTCTCCCATAAACAAGAAGGGAATGTAAGGAGAAATCAAGACTGTGCCTGCTGCTAGTTTGAGTCCTTCAAAATCAACTATTTTTGATAGTCTATCTCCCAAAATGCGGTTGCCAATTTGGTCGTGGGTTTGGGAAAATACGACGAATTGATGGGCCGGTTGCTCCTTGGCAGAACTGCCGTGTTTTCGCTTTCTGTGGGGGGCGTATTGGCCGGAGTAAACAAAGCTTTCTTTGAAGGATTTTTCTAAGTGTTCGCACTTGCCGAAGTCTTGATAGTATCGGTCATTTTCTCCGGTGAGGAGTGCGTGCAGTGCGTGGTGGAAATCGTCGCACCACTGGGCGTCTAGCCCGAAACCTCCTAGTTCTTTCGATCGCAAAACGCGGACATCGTTTAAGTCACTTTCTGCGATTAAATAAAGTTGCCGTCCTAGCTGTTGAGAAAGGTCGCTTGTTGCATCGGCGAGTTCTTGCAAAAACGGTCTGGCACCTACTTCAAATATTGCTTGAATTGCATCTAATCTCAGGGCATCGACGTGATAGTCTCGAAACCAGTACAGGCCATTTTCTATAAAGTAGTGGCGCACGCCGTCGCTGTATGCGTCGTCGAAGTTGAGGGGGTCTCCCCAAACCGAGCCGTATTTTGATGTAAAGTACGGGCCGAATTCACGGAGATAGTTTCCTTCGGGGCCGAGGTGGTTGAAAACTACATCAAGAATTACTGAGATGCCTTGTTCGTGGCAGGCGTTGACGAGTTTTTTGAAGCCTTCGGGGCCGCCGTAGGAGTTTTGAACCGCGTAGGGATATACGCCGTCGTATCCCCAGTTTCGGTCGCCAGGAAATTGGGCCACTGGCATGATTTCAATGGCGTTGATTCCCAGTTTTTTTAGTTGGTTGAGTTGGGGAATTATTGCTTCAAATGTTCCGGCTTGGGTGAATGTGCCGACGTGCAATTCGTAGATGACCATTTCTGGTAAAGGTACGCCTTGCCAATCTGTATCTGTCCAAGCAAAGGCGCTTTCATCTATTACTTGGGACGGGGCGTGCACGCCTTGGGGTTGATATTTTGAGGCGGGGTCTGGTCGATCGGTTTTTGCTTCGAGTTGGTAGGTGTAAAGGGTTCCAGGTTGGATGTCTGTAGCTGTGGTTTGCCAATAACCTTCGGCGGATTTTTGCATGGGGAGAAGGCGTTTGTCTGGGGAAACAAGTTGGACTGCTACTTGTTTGAGAGTGGGGGCCCAAACGGTAAATTCACATTGGTTGTTGCCGAGGTAGTTTGCTCCTATCTTCACTTTGAATTGTTCTCCTGATAAAATAGGTTGGCGGTGTGACTGAAAATGCTATTTTGGCAATGGGTCTGTTGAGTGCCGATCGCCAACCAGCCTGTTTAAAAATTAATATCAGTTAAAAAAGTAACAGACAACTAACTTTAGACAGAGCAAGGGCTAAAATTGTCGCAAAGAGGCAAAATTAGCGGTTGGTTCCATCTAAATTAGAGCATGAATCTGCGCGGGCCCGTTAGCAAAGCTTGCAGCTATTGGATCGCCAAATTAGCCGACTAGGGTAACAATTCTTTATTTCTACACTGTGTAAAATCTACCCAAAGGTAGGTAACAAGTCACCGCGAGTGTGTATTTTATGGTTATTGCTTTTGGACGGGAAATCTGCTGCAATCTAGACTCGGCGGAGTCTCGCGAGTGGTTGGTAACAAACGGGATCGGCGGTTATGCTAGCGGGACGATCGCGAATCTCCTCACGCGCCGCTATCACGGCCTGCTGGTAGCTGCCCTCAAACCCCCGCTGGGACGGACTTTGATGCTCGCCAAGCTGGACGAGACGGCTGTGTATCACGATCGCCCCTATCCGCTTTATACAAACCGCTGGGCCGACGGTACGATCGAACCTCACGGCTACAAATACGTCGAAAGCTTTCAACTCGAAGGCACGACGCCAGTGTGGAGATTTGCTCTCGCTGACGCTATCCTGGAAAAGCGGATTTGGATGCAGCAAAGTGCTAACACAACATATATTCAATACCGCTTGCACCGCGGCTCAAAGCCGATCGCCCTCGCTGTCAAAGCCCTAGTCAACCACCGCGACTACCACCACACGACGAGCGTCGGCGACTGGCAGATGAGCCTAGAAACCTTGGAAAGCGGGGTTTGCGTGACGGCATTTCCCTCCTGTGCACCCCTGTACCTGCTGACGGATGCCGAACCAGATGCCAAATTTCGAGTCTCGGCGCCCTTATACAATTGGTACTACGGATTTGACTTGGCAGCAGAAAAGCGGCGCGGATTGGACTGCTGCGAGGATCACTTGCACGCCGCGACTTTTCACATGACGATCGCACCGGGACAGTCTCTCACTTTGATAGCGAGCACGGAGAAAAACCCCCAACTCAACGGCAGTACAGCTTTAGCAGCGCGCCGCACTTATGAGGGAGAAGTGCTGCAAAACTGGTCAAAAGTGAGCGAATCTCCCGATTGGATCGATCGCTTAGTGCTAGCCGCCGACCAATTTATCGTCAGCCGCCCGCAGCCAGAGGAACCGGAGGGCAAAACGATCGTCGCCGGATATCCCTGGTTCAGCGACTGGGGGCGGGATACGATGATTAGCTTGCCCGGTCTCACAATCTGTACCGGGCGATCGGAAATTGCGCGATCGATTTTGCGGACATTTGCGCGGTATGTCGATCGGGGAATGCTGCCAAACCGCTTTCCCGATGCCGGCGGCGCACCGGAATACAACACCGCAGACGCGACACTGTGGTACTTTGAGGCAATTCGCGCTTACTGCGAAGCCACCGGGGACGATCGACTTTTGAGCGAACTCTGGCCGATATTATGTGAGATTGTCGATTGGCACATCAAGGGAACTCGGTATAACATCCGCCTCGATCCCGATGACGGTTTGATCTGCGCCGGCGAAACGGGCGTGCAGCTAACTTGGATGGACGCGAAAGTTGGCGATTGGGTGGTGACTCCCCGGATTGGCAAGCCGATCGAACTCAGCGCGCTTTGGTACAATGCTATACAAGCAATGGCAAGTTTTGCTCAAAAATTGGGAAAACCTCACTATGAATACCAGCAACTGGCCGATCGGACAGCCGCCGGATTCACCCGCTTCTGGAACGACGGCACTGGCTACTGTTACGACGTTCTCGACGGCCCGGGCGGAAACGACGCCTCCCTGCGGCCCAACCAGATATTCGCCGTGTCGCTGCCCTTAGACTTGTCCCCCAAATCCTTATCAGCAAGGGGGATGCGGGGCAAAGAAACCTACCGCTATACACCGTTACTAACGCCCGATCGGCGTCGGGGGGTGGTGGACGCCTGCGCTCAGCAGTTGCTCACTTCTGTCGGCCTTCGCAGCCTCTCGCCGGAAGACCCGCAGTATCGGGGCGAATATGGAGGCGACCAATTGCAGCGCGACAGCGCCTACCACCAGGGCACAGTTTGGGGCTGGCTGATTGGCCCGTTTGTCTTGGCGCACTTGCACGTATACAAAGATCCAGCACAAGCTCGCGAATTCCTCGAACCGATGGCACATCATATAATGGCCGGCGGAGTTGGCAGTCTGAGCGAAATTTTTGAGGGCGACGCCCCCCACTCGCCGCGGGGCTGCACGGCTCAAGCTTGGACTGTGGCTGAGGTGCTGCGTGCTTGGTTGGCAATAAATACTGTCGGTGTTTAAATGGGGAATGTTATGTTTGGTGGAAAAAGAGATTTATGGCATTATTATTAGCGGGCGATATTGGCGGAACTAAGACAATTTTGCGGTTGGTGGAAAGGACTGTTAACGGTGAAATGAACGCTCTTTACGAGTTTCGCTATCCGAGCGGGGAGTTCCCTGATTTAGTACCGATGGTGCGGCAGTTCTTGACGGAAGCTGCTATTAAGTTAAATTTTGCACCACAACCTGAAAAAGCTTGTTTTGCGATCGCAGGCCCCGTGGTCAACAACACTGCAAAACTGACTAATTTGCCTTGGCTGCTGGATGCGAAGCGTCTGCAACAAGAATTAGGAATATCACAGGTTAGTTTAATTAATGATTTTGTCGCGGTTGGCTACGGCGTGTGGGGTTTGGAGGCTACAGATTTGCACACTTTGCAAGTAGGAAAACCCCGCGAACACGCTCCAATTGCTGTGATTGGTGCGGGTACTGGTTTGGGAAATTGTTTTGGAATTCCAGAGGCAAATGGCATCAGGGTTTTTTCTTCGGAAGGGGGACACGGTGACTTTGCTCCTCGCTCGGAGTTGGAGTTTCAATTGCTGAAATATTTGTTAGCCAAACACGACATTCAAAGAATATCGATCGAGCGAGTAGTTTCGGGACAAGGAATTGTTTCAATTTACCAGTTTTTGCGGGACATAAAATTTGCTGCTGAATCGCCGGAGGTAGGGGAAGTTCTCAAAAAATGGGAGGAAGAAATCGGTAAAAGCGAGAAGACTGTGGATGCGGGAGCGGCAATTGCGACGGCGGCACTGGAAAAGTGCGATCGGCTTTCCGAACAAACAATGAAAATGTTTGTAGAAGCTTACGGCGCGGTGGCGGGAAATATGGCTGTGACACTTTTACCTTACGGCGGTTTGTACATAGCTGGCGGCATCGCTGCTAAAATTTTGCCGCTGATTCAAGAAGGGGGTTTTATGCGAGCTTTTACGCACAAAGGCCGGATGGATTCGCTGTTAGAAATGATGCCAGTTCGTCTTGTTTTGAATCCCAATGTAGGGTTAATTGGAGCCGCGGTTTGTGCGGCCGGTCTTTAGGGGATTTTAAATAGTTTGGGCGGGCTCTCCGGCTACCCACAGTCAGGACACGGCAGTGCCGTGTCCCTACAATTAATCGGGGTAGGGAAACGGCACTGCCGTGTCCTCCTCGCGAGCATAATCGATTATTTTGGGGTAGGGAAACGGCATTGCCGTTTCCTCCGTTATTATCATTCCGGTGCAACCGAAATTGATATAATATCAAATCGGTTGGCATCGGAATTGTTCATCTCTCTCTTCTTTGACTCTGTGTTCTCTGCGTTCTCTGCGGTTTAATCATTAGATTCTCTCATCTTCAAAATCTTCTGGGCTGCACCTTCAAATACCGGCATCACCGATAACCGAGTGCCTTTCCTCACCACCCAAATCTCATCAGCACTAAACTTTTGTTTCAGTAAATCCAAAGATATTAATTTAGCAAACTCCTCAACAAACTCAACTCTCACAGTTTGCCAGCGAGGTGCATCAAGCTGCGATTTACGATCGTAATATTCGCTATTCATATCGAACTGAGTCGGGTCAGCGATATTAGTTTCAACGACGCGCATCAAGCCGACAATTCCCGGTATTTTAGTATTAGAATGGTAAAAAAATACTAAATCTCCACGACTCATTTCTCGCAGAAAATTGCGAGCTTGATAGTTGCGAACGCCGTCCCAAGTACAAGTGCGATCGCCCTTCAAGTCCGCAATACTGTAAACATCCGGTTCCGACTTCATCAGCCAGTAATTCATAAAATATCTTTCCGCTTCTGCAACCACAGAGTCAAAATCAAATAAACGCAAATATGCACGCACAAAATACCCCAGTTTAAACTCAAATTCTCCCACGTTGGATCGTAAACAGGAGTAGGCTCAAACGGCTGAGGAAGTGTACTCCCATCCGGCAATTTAGTAAGTGCGGGAACCATCCCATTCACATTAACTAAAGAGCCGTAAGCACCCACAGACCAGCGGCTTAGCATCAGCCAAGAAAACTTGCTCGCCGCACCTTCCATCTTAAACAAAACTCCAGAAAAAATAATCTGAGGTAGCAACAATAGAGGCAAAGCGCTATTAGCTTGAGAGCCATTTTTGACGATCGCCGAAACGACTAATCCGAGACTGACACAACTCAGCAAAGTTAGAAAAGTCGTAATGCTTACTCCCACAGGCCAGGAAATAAAACTTGGTTCGGGGGATTTAAAAGCAATCAGAATAACTCCTACCATTAACAGCGTTTGCAATACCGCCAACCCGGAAAGTATGAAAAATTTTGAACCCAAATAAGCAAACAATCCTAAATTCACCAAACGTTCGCGCAAATAAATAGCAGATTCTTTAACAATTTCTTGCAGAGAAGTTGCCAGTCCCACCCAAATCGCCGCACAGGTAAATACAAACAAAACTCGCAACGCCAAAGGTGCTAAAGTTGCCTCCGGCGCACCAATTAATGGGTCTTTATCTCTGACCGCTAGCCGCAGTAAACTAATGCCGATCGGAGCCGTTAAAAGTGCTAAACTCAAGTTAACTAAGTCGCGGGAAATAAGCTGAAAATAGCGCTGGACAAGCAAAACGAGTTGTTTTACAAAAGATTGAGATTTTGGTGCAGAAGGTATTTTTGCATTAGCCTTGCCTGTGCTGAAGTGGTTGATAATATAGTGCTGATAGTAGGGAGATTTATTAAACTTTTCTGCCCAGCTTTGAACGTTGGTTTCTCCGGTTTCTAATTCGTTGTAAATGTCTGCAAAATCGCCCGTTTTGATATCGAAAAAATCGAGCGCTTCCGCAGGCGGCCCGAAGTAACAAAGGCGTCCGCCGCGACCCATAAAAACAATCCGATCGCACATCGTGATATTTGCCGTCGCGTGAGTCACCAGAATCACCGTCCGGCCTTGATTTGCCAACTTTCGCAGCAGTTGCATCATCTTTTTATCCAAACCCGGATCTAGTCCTGAAGTCGGTTCGTCTAAAAAGAAAAGTTTCGGATCTGCTAACAGTTCAACTCCGATGCTAACCCGTTTCCGTTGTCCGCCGCTAAGCTGTTTTACTAAAGCTTTGTGGCGGTGAGACATTTCAATATCTTCTAAAGTTTTTGCGACTACCTGATTGACATCTGTATCGGGAGGTAAGCGCAATTTAGCTGCATAACTCAAGACTTCTTCTACTGTCAAATCTGCGTGCACAATATCATCTTGAGGCACGTAACCGATTTGATTGCGGTAAATATTGAAGTTTTGGCGCAGGTTGTCGCCGTTGAGAAACACAGCGCCGTTAGTGGTTTTTTCGATGCCTAAAAGCGTCCGCATTAAAGTAGATTTTCCCGCACCGCTACCGCCGACTAAAGCCACAAACTGCCCCGGTTCGATCGCCAAAGTGATGTTATCCAAACGCTTCGGAATCACCAGACTGTCAGCATCCAAACGAATTTGATTGCCGGAGTCTTGCATCTCCAACTCACCGCTGCGGTAAGTTAGAGTAAACGGGCCGATCCGAATTGCATCTCCCTCGGACAATTGTACGGAATTTGTGACTCGCTGACCGTTCACAAAAACCCCGTTAACGCTGTGGTCTCGCAAAATATAATTGCCGCGACTGTCTTGGTCAATTGTGGCGTGGCGTCTAGAAACAAGCGGCGCATCTAATTGCAGCGAAGCGTTTGGATCGCGACCCAACAAAACCGACCGATTTTTAAGAAGAATTGACTGCTTGCTAGGGACAGCAACCTGATTCGCCAGCGGATTAAAATAACTCAGCAAAACTTGATTTTGAGGATCGAGACCGATTTTAATTTCTGTACCGTCTTTCAGACAATAACCGTCATTGGGAGTGATGCGAGTGCGATCGACAAATAAGCCATTAGTGCTCGGCCGCTGGCCGTCACCGTCGTAAATCCAGTAATTATTGCCAATTTGGCGCAAAACAGCGTGAACGCCGGAAACTGCGCGCCAGGGTTCGGGAATGACTAAATCGGCACGAGTGCGATCGCGCCCCAATACGTGCTGCTGCTGTTGCAACTCTAACTGTAAAACTTGACCTTGACTATTTAATACTAAATATGGTCGATCGCTTAAAGCAGTCGGTTGTCCTATATTGCCTATCATATTTAAATCGCGGTTTTTGCACTCACTTTTTCAGCATATCAAAAGGCGGACAACAATACACTTATAGCCTTTCTCAGAAAGATGAGGTACGACTGGGCATAGGGCATAGGGCATAGGGCATAGGGCATAGGGCATAGGGCATACCTCACTTTTTTGAGAACCGCTATATATTAAGCAAGTCTACTTAGCAACAACAGACAAACTGCGAAGCCGATTAATTGCCGCCGCTAATTCAAACCGTCGAAACATGGCAAAATCCCCTTCAGGAAAAGGCGATAAAATATCCATCCCCTGCGCGTCAATATCTGCCATCACCAAATCTATGATTTCCGACAAAGTGCGTTTTCCGTCCATATATTGCTGCTTAGCATAAACCATTGCCGCAGCGATCGCCCTCAACTGTCCGCTGTCCACAATTTGCTCGACAGCACCCAAATCAATCTCCTCACTTCCGAAAGCCAATTCATCAACATCCCGCACCTTCACCCGCACATCTCGCCGTCCCAGACTCGGATCTAAACTAGCAGGAATTGGCACTCTTTGAGTAATCTTACCAAAATTTTTGCCCCCTTCAGCAGCGCGGCTAATCGAGTAATTTATAGCAATTTTTTTAGCTTTTTCCGTCACATTATATGCTTGAAAATTATCCATTGCAATCACAGTATCCGCCACATCAAAATAATCGCCGCTTCCCCCCATGACTAAAACAGTTGATACGCCACAATCTGCATACAACTGTTTAACTTTATCAATGAAGGGCGTAATCGGTTCCTTATCCTTAGCGATGAGTTCCTGCATTCGGCGATCGCGAATCATGAAATTCGTCGCTGCCGTATCCTCATCCACCAATAAAAAAGGCATTCTCCCCACTTCCAAAGCCTCAATAATATTAGCAGCTTGCGACGTACTGCCACTCGCATTTTCAGTATAAAATTGTGAAGTATCTCTACCTTGCGGCAACTGATTAATAAAAGGCGAAATATTTACTCCCGCCACACTTCTCCCATCTTCTGCCCTAATTTTAACCGCCGCCGGATTAGTCACCACAAATTCCCGGCCATCTCCCGGAATTCGGTTGTAAACTCCCAATTCAATCGCCCTGAGTAAAGTTGATTTGCCGTGATAGCCGCCCCCAACAATCAAAGTAATGCCAGCGGGAATACCCATACCGGAAATCAAACCGCGATTCGGACAATTAAAGTCAACTTTTAACGACGGCGGCGACTGAAAAGCCACAGCATTATTTAACAAAGGACTGTTGTCAACACCGCTGCGGCGGGGCAAAATAGAACCGTCAGCCACAAACGCAACTAATCCTTTTTCAGCTAACTGTTCCCGCAGCCAGTCAGCATCTTCTACAGTTTCAACATGACGGCGACATTCAGCAGCATTTAAGTTAGCATACTTCAGAGATTTGCTGACAATTTCCGGGATATCTTCGCACAGCATTTCAGCAGCTTGTCGCCCTAAAATACTGCGTCCACTCGCTGGAAGTCCGACGGCAAATCGCAGTTCAACTCCTCCTAAATCTTCAAGATCGGATGTATTTGAGGAAATGATAAATGCGGAAGTTCGTTCTAAAACTTCTTGTCCGAAGCGAGTCACTGCAATCATACCGCTTTTCCCTGTGCCGCGTTTGGTGCTGATGCTGTAGGCTGCTTTTTCAAACTGGCGAGTTAGGTAATCTCTGAGGGCTATTTCTCGACTGCGAGAGTTGAAAAGTTGACAAGGAATTTGAGCAATGTTGGGGGGAACTCTGACTCTAAATTTACTGGGAGAAGCAAACGGATCTCCCTGCACGTAATCAATAATTAATGTGAATTCAGAAAAGTCGTAGTTACCTTGAATGTCTTTGTAGGCTTTGTAGCCTCGATTATCTAGTTGCAATAAATGCCGTTGCAGAGTTTCTTTGTTAATCATTTGTTATTGGTTATTTGTTATTAATTAATTTGTTATTAGTTATTGTAGCTGCTTCCTAGGCTGTGCCTGGGAACCGATGTCCAGAGGTTCTGCCTCGCTTGCTTTGAGTGGGAAAATCGGAGGCAGAGCCTCCGGATCGGCGTTACCAGGCAGAGCTTGGTAAGAAGTAGATTACCGATTACCGAATTTCCAATAATTTAGCAGTAGCATTAACAACAATTTGAGCAGAACCGGCGAAAAAAGGTCGATCGATAGTTGCTAATGTATCGCTAGATTGGTGATAGTGGGGCGATCGCAAATTTGCAGTATCCGTCACCAACACAGCACCAATTCCTTTATACCAGAAAGGCGCGTGGTCGCTCCGCAAAACATCGGGAGTCAGCAACCCTTTGAGGGGAACCGGCAGCGCCACCACCGCAGGTAAATCGGCTTTTCCCGACTCCGCAAAACTTTTCAACAGCAGCGGGTGTTCCGCATCCCCAATCACAGCGATAAACTCGCCCAATTCGGGAGATTTTACCCCCGATGCTTCTAGAAAAGGTTGCGCTGTCAATCCTTCGGGATATTGCTGGCATCCGGGCGTGCGGCAGGCATAACCTACCATATCCAGGACGATCGCTCCCTGCAAATTTTTTAACCGCGCCGCGCTACCAGTAAATGCTAAACTGCCTAAAAGTCCGATCTCTTCCCTGTCGAAAAATGCTACTTGCAATGTCCGAGGCGTGGCACGAGAACCCAGCAATCTTGCTACTTCTAAAACTACTGCAACTCCCGTCGCATTGTCGTCAGCCCCGGGCGAGTTTGGTACAGTATCGTAGTGTGCTGCAACGAGAATTGCACCGGCGTTTGAGTCAGTACCTTTTCTCTCGGCGAAGACGTTGATTCCTCGATCGAACGGCTGCAATTCTGGGGAAAATCCTAATGTTTGCAGTTGTTTGGAAATGTAGTCTCTCGTGAAAGAGCGAGATCGTTCTCCCTCGCGTTCTCCTACTAAAGTCTCGACGTGTTTCCACAACCGAGATGGGTCAATTTGCGGCATAGCGACTGCATTTTTTTCAGCAGGAAGCGGTGAGAAAGACGGGTTTTGGGAAATGTTGATTTTGCGATCGATCGAAACTTCGGGTACAGCCGACAACCGCTGCCACGAGTCAGAACCCCAACCCGCAGCCGCCACCGCAACCAGAATAAATAGCACTATCCAAATCAATTGTTTCATCAGTAAGTCTATTTAAGATTGTAGACTGTTAGATTTTAGATTTTACATTGACACCATAGTTAAGAATAAACCTGTTTCAAAAAATGAAACTCAAAACTCTTAACCTTAGCTGCGGTAAGGTCAGTTTTTTATTTTTTAATTTACCTAAAAAAGCAGGTAAAAGCCTTTGAATGTCGCCGTCGAATCTGTATTGCTTATTGCCTCATTCAACAGCGACATTCTCGCCTAGTAATTTACTTTCACAATTCACAAGTCAAAACTACTTTTTGTCCAACTCAATTTCCTTGTTTTTCAATATCAACCCGCTGCTGCTGGTAACAGCGCAAGGAATAGTTTTTGCCGAAAATTCGACAATTTGAGTTGGTTTTTGAAACCACTCGGAATAACTGGGATTGAGTTCGTCGTACAGTGCTTTTAAAGCTTGGATTTCTGCCTCTAGCTGCGCTGCTGCTTGATTAATTCTGCGAGCTTGTGCTTGCAAGCGCTTTTCCCCCTTTTGAACGCGGTTTTCTACTTCTTGCCAGTATTCTCCGGCCAGCATTTTTTCTAGTTCACCTTGTTTGTAATTGAGTAAAGCCTGTTTTTGTTGCAGTTGCTTTTCAATAATTTTAGTCTCTCGGTCAATCTCCTGGATTTGCTGCAACCACTGTTCCCCAAAAGCAGCATTTTGCTGGTGGAACTCAGCAATGGCCTCGGAAGTATTATTCTTGGGAAAACTGACTGCCACTCGGCACTCTGAGCGCTGTACGCAAAGTTTTTCCCGCAACGAAAGCAGGGTGGCAAGTTCTGCTTGCAGCGCGGGGATTTCTGTTTGGAGTTCTGGGATCGTCTGACTCATTGGTTCAATTAGTGGGCTTCTGCATCGATTTTAAGCTAATTGTTTATTTTTCTAACAAGTCCCGGCCGCCGGATTGCGGGAATTATCTAATTTTAGCGCGCTCAGGGTCGATGTCTAGGCCTAATGGCGGATAATTTGTGGCACAATGGCCGATGACACATTTTAAATTAAGATTAAAATTATAATTAGTTACAAGCCTAAATTATTAGGTTGGGGAATTTTAATTTACCAATCAACATAAATGAAGGTTGGATCGGTTTTCCTATCGCACCTCAAGTTCTGCTCAATTTTTTTAGATGGTGGACTGCGGGAAAGGATATATTTAAAATTAGGAAGGGAGTACATGAAAATTACTGGTCAATTAATGTTGGGGTATTTAATGGCTGCTATTTTTGGTGTAAAATGTTGCATTAATGCAAAAATATTGCCGGCAAGTGTAGGGGATGGAGACGGCAATCGCGCTGTAGCAGCAATTTTGGTGGGGTCTGAGAAACTTAGCTATTTGCGATCGGCATCTCGCCCCGCTACTTCTGCAAGCGCCGACTTGTTTGTGGATAAATTATCCCAAATAAAACTGGTAAATCCACCGACACAAAATTTTATACACTCTCAGGAAATTTCTGAAAAAGAGCGTATTTTGAGTTTAGAAACAATCTGTTATCTGGGTTTTATTTCTGTAGTAATCTCCTTATTAATCAGGACGAATACGGTAAGTATCTTATCCAAGGCGATCGGGTTAATCAAACCGAAGTCTGAAACAGGGAAGGACAAGCTACCAGAAGAAGATACAGTATTGCATCCAAAAAAAGAACAGGATATCCGGGATACTATTGCCAAAATGACCCAAGATTTACAGCAAACTGCCGAATATGCCTTAGATATTTGCGAGGACATGAACGTCTCGATTATTGCCACCACCCCGGGCGGTCATATCCTGTCGTTAAACCAAGCTACCTGTCAACTTTTAGGATACTCTAAAAAAGAGTTGTTAGGTCAACAAATAGCCGGACTTTTTAAGAAAACTGACTCACCTGCGTCCGAGTTAGAATTAACAAATTTAACAGCCGAAGGTTCTGTCCGCAACGTCGAAAAAGTCTACCTTTCCAAACATGGAAAAAAAATAATTGTACTGCTTTCTATTTCAACTATTCGCGACCGCAAAGGCGAGGTCAGCGGCAAGTTGTATATAGCACAAGATATTACTGAGAGCAAGCGGGTTGAAAGAAATTTGCGGCGCAGTGAAAAAAAGTTTCGGCAATTGATAGAAACTGTTAATGCTGCTGCATTGATCTATCACCGCAGAGAGTTGCGCTATGTCAATTCTCAGACAGAAACTCTGACTGGATATACTCGCGAAGAATTGCTAGGGTTGGATTTATACGATTTAATTCATCCAGATTTTCGAGAAACAGTTAAAAAATGGGGTAAATCCAACCAGCCGCGATCGAGTGCCGGCTCAAAATATGAAGTGAGAATTCTCACGAAAACCGGAGAAACACGCTGGATTCAAGCAACTGTAGATATTATCAAATTTGAGAGAAAAGCGTCAATATTAGTCACAGCGTTTGACATCAGCGATCGCAAATTAGCAGAGTTAGAACTAGAAACATCTCTTTCCTTGCTTCAAGCAACCATTGAATCTACTGCTGATGGGATTCTGGCTGTTGACTGTGGAGGAAAAGTTGTCAGCTTTAACCGCAAGTTTGCCCAAATGTGGCAGTTGCCGGAGTTTCTGCTCGATTCGAGAGATAACAACCAAATTTTGGGGTTCGGAATCAACCAGTTAAAATACCCGGAAATCTTTCTCAATCGCGCTCAAGAATTGTCCGATCGCCCGGCAGCAGAAAGTGTCGATATCATCGAGTTTAAAGATGGCAGAATCTTGGAACGCTACTCGCTGCCGCAGCGCACAGGAGGCAAAATTACTGGTCGAGTATTCAGCTTTCGGGATGTAACGGAACGCGTGCAATCCGAAGAAAAACTGCGCAAAAGCGAAGAACGCTTTCACCTGCTGACGCGGGCGACAAATGATGCTGTCTGGGATTTTGATTTGTTAAAAAATGAGTATTGGTTGAGCGAAGAGTTTGAAAAAGTTTTTGGATACAAACTCAACGAAACTCAGACGATAGAATTAGAATCCTGGTGGCTAAATATTCATCCCGAAGAACGAGAAAGAGTGATGTTAAGCTTCAAGGAAACAATGAACTCAGATGCTCAATGTTGGTCGGAGGAATACAGCTTTCACCGTGCAGACGGGGGATATGTTTTTGTACTAGATCGCGGGTACATCATCCGCAATGAAAGTGGCAAAGCAGTAAGGGCGATCGGCACGATGATGGACATCACTCAGCGCAAGCAAGCTGAAGAAATTATCCGCTATCAAGCTGTTTACGACCAACTCACAGGTTTACCGAACCGGATACTTTTTAACGAGCAACTGCTGGCGTCATTAAAAAAAGCTAAAACAACCAAAAAAATGCTAGCTGTGATGTTTTTAGACTTGGACAGATTCAAAAAGATTAATGATACACTAGGTCACGCTGCGGGCGATCGCCTGTTAGAAGGTTTTGCCGGACGCATCAGCGACACTTTGCGATCGACTGATACGGTAGCCCGCTGGGGAGGCGACGAATTTACCGTACTGCTTCCCGACATCAATTGCTTAGAAGATGCAGTTAAAACAGCTCAAAGAATACTCGACAATTTAAAGCCAGCATTTAAACTAGAAGGACAGCCGTTTCATGTCAGCAGCAGCATCGGCATTGCCCTTTATCCAAACGACGGCGAAGATGCCGAAACTTTAGTCAAAAATTCGGATGTCGCCTTGTATCGCGCTAAAGAAATGGGAAGAAATAACTATCAGTTATATACTTCAACAATTAATCCCCAAGGCAGCCACTTGCTGACTCTAGAAAACAGGCTGCACGAGGCTCTAGAACAGGGAGAATTTGAGGTTTTCTACCAGCCAAAAGTCAATATCACTACTTGGCAAATCCAGGGTATGGAAGCTCTGCTGCGCTGGCAACATCCCGAATTAGGTTTAGTTGCTCCCGCTACATTTATTCCGATCGCCGAAGAGAACGGACTAATTGTACCTATTAGCGAATGGGTGCTGCAAACTGCCTGCATTCAAACTAAAGCTTGGCAGGATGCTTTGCAACCCGATTTGCGGGTAGCAGTCAACTTTTCGGCTCGGCAGTTCCAGCAATTTAATTTAGTACAAATGGTGGCGAACTGCTTGGAAAAAACTAATTTAGCACCGAAGTATTTAGAGTTAGAAATTACCGAGACTACAGCAATGCAAGATGTGGATTATACCACAAAAGTTCTGAGGGAGTTGCAGAATATGGGAGTGCAGATTGCGCTGGACGATTTTGGCACGGGTTATTGTTCTCTAAATTATCTCAAAAAGTTTCCCTTGAATATCTTAAAAATAGACAGGTCGTTTGTCAGCGAAATGACGACCGATCCGTGCGAACGGGCGATCGCCAAGGCTGTAGCGACGCTGGGGCGAGATTTAAACTTGAGCGTGGTAGCCGAAGGAGTGGAAACTAAAGAGCAGTTGGAGTGTTTGCGCGAACTCCACTGTCAAGAAATTCAGGGCCACTATTTCAGCCCTGCCCTCTCGGCTGGCGAGGCTAGCAAACTTTTGGTAAATTCTCTGTTGAAAAAAGTGAAAATTGCTTGAGACGGATCGGTGAGGGCGATCGGGCTTTAAGATTATTGAATGTTTAATTTTATGTATGAAAGTATATTAAGTGCGCGAGTAAAGGAGAGTGTCACGATCCAAATCAACCAGCGAAAACTAACTTTCGAGGAATACCTCAGCTATGAAGACAATACCGACAACCGCTACGAATTGATTGATGGAGAGTTAATCGCGCGGCCGCCAGAATCAGAACCCAATACCTGCCCCTGGGTTGGTAGTTAAGGTCGTCAGTCACGGCAGAGTCGGGAACGGGACTACGATCCTCTTCTGCAAGCTTCGCCAACGCAAACGAGCTCAGTCCTCCGCCTGTGGCATCCCGGAGTATTGGATTGTTGACCCCTTTCTCTCACAAGCGTTAAATAGGTGAAAATCCAAGCAAACAAATTAACGCCAAGCTCGATAAATTATTCTAAGAAAGCCGATTTGACTGAGTTTCATCCGCAAGCAATTGGGATGCTGATTCCCGTCTTGCCATCAGCCACCGTCTGCGTTTCCAATTCACCAAACCAGTGATTAATAAAACGGTGGGTATAAAACCGATGAATACATAGAGAATGCGAGTATAAATTCCGCCGAAAAGACCGAAATGAAGACTACCGATCGCAATCATAAACTTTAACATAGGCGGCGGTTCTACAACCCGATTGACTTTCAACACTTTCCCACTGTATCGGTTCAGTTCTACGTTACTCAAAGCAAATCGAATTGACTCGTGAGGAAGTTGCTTGCTAACCGTAATTTTTTCAGGTTGATCTTCGTCAAAAACTACATAAGTCGTTTTTCCATCCGGCATAGCTGCATCAGCTTTGCGTAAAATTTCGCTTAAAGCTACGGGTTGTTTGGCAGGAGGTAATACTTTTGCAACTTGCGGAGGTTGATTGAATGCAAATAGCAGGACGAAGCCTGAAAGCATGGCACCTGTCGCAGCCAGAATCAGTAAAAATGTACTTGATAAAATGCCTCCGACTTGATGGATGTCGTAACTTAATAACGGTAGTGGCGCTGTTGTGCGAACTGTAAAGCCGCTTTTCAATTTTCGCCAACCAGTCCACAACATTGTCCCTGTAATTACGATGAGTAAAAATAGCAAACCCGTCACGCCGACAATCACTTCTCCAATTTGACCTAGAGCTAATTTGTAGTGCAAGTTGTAGAGAAATCCCATTAGCGATCGCTCCCATTTTCTCGCCCCTAAAACCTTAGCCGTGTAGGGATTGACAAATGTATCTAGGTTTCCCCCGTCTTTGGCTTTTATTGTTACCTGATAGCTGCCATCCGGCGTTTGAGGAAAGCGAATCGACTCTAGAGGGAAGTCAGGATAAGCAGCTTGAACTGGCGCAACTATTTTATCAAGGGATACTAGCTTTGCTTGGGGAACAACTCGCATTAAAGATGGGTTAATTCTGCGATCGAGTTCTTGGTGAAAGACAATGGCGCCACCTGTCAAACTAATGATACTTAGTAATAGCCCGATTGCGATCCCAATCGCACCATGTATTGTTAGTATCAGTTTGCGAACTTTCATATTTGGCAATTCCTTGTTTAGATAAAAGCTATAAATTGAACCAGCCGCTTTTAAATAGATTAGATTGCTCTGATTGCATTAGATGCAACTTATCTCACCTTGACTGAAAACTCGGTGCCATTTCTTAGAGGCAACGTTGCCGATCGATAGCCGTTAGCTGGGTCTTGCAAAAACTCGACGTAGGGTTTCATGTCATCTTTGAACGTCCCAACGTTATCAAACACGACTATTCCCCCCGGTCTCACGAACGGATCGACTAGCTCGATCACATCGAGCGCTAGATGTGCCCAACCATCGATCGGCACCATATCGATGGTTTGATTTAAGTTCTTGAGAGCTTGCAAAGCATCTCCCTCACGGATTTCAACAAAAGTTTCCAACCCAGCATCAGCGATGTTCTTTCGGGCTTGCACTACTTTCTCAGGCACAATCTCGGTGCCGTAAGCAACGCCACCCCCTTATCTCTGACGGCAGTTGCCAGATACAGCGTGGAAATGCCAAATGAAGTGCCATATTCCACGATCGTTTTGGCATCGATCGATCGTCCTAACAAATACAGAAAGTTTCCTCGATCCCGTTCAATCGAAATGTATTTGTCGTTGTAAAAATCGAGTCCTGTTGTTTCCCATCGGATGCCTTTACCTGTGAATAATCTCGGTAGTTTTGGCAGGTAGTGCAGCAGCAGTTGACCGAACTGGCGATCGGCTGGGTGATGCAGCCGATCTAACACCGCTTCAATCTTTGGGTCATTCTGAACGCTGGCTCTGGAATCTTTAGCCATAATAGTCCCAATCATTTCATGGTGAATATGCCATTTTATCTCGCAGAAACTCCGGGAGTAATTTACGGAATTTAATTTTTTACCTAACTAAAACTGTATGGAAAATGAACCAATTACTGTCAATGGTTCACCAGGCTGATTGCCTGAGTCGCGGGCACCATTGACAGCTTCAATGTAGTTGACATTGAACAGGTTTTTAATATTTATGGCAGCTCGCCAATTATCGCGCTGATAAAAAACAGCAGCATTGGGCAGGAAATAACTATCCGCTTGAAAGCTGTTAGATAAATCCCCTTGTCTCTCGCCCACATAGCTGAACCCAACCCCAAAACCTAAACCCTGCAAATCGCCGCTTTGAATTTCATAAGTTGTCCACAGACTACCGCTATGTTTGGGAACATTAAACAATCTGTTGCCCACCAAATCGCGGTCTGTATCTGCTGTAATTTCAGCGTCAGTATAGGCGTAAGCTGCAATAATATTCCACCCCGGCACAATTTGTCCTGAAATATCGAATTCAAGACCTCGACTCCGCTGTTCCCCAGAGGCAATTGAGAATAAAAGATTATTCGGATCGGTGACAGCAACGTTCTGTTTTTTAATGTCAAAGTATGCCACTGTAGCCGCCAGCCTTCTGTCGAGCAACTCAGCTTTGACACCGACTTCGTAACCCGAGCCGGTTTCGGGTTCGATCAGACCGCCCCCGGCTGTTGTTGCCGAACCTGGATTAAAAGAGCGCGAATAACTCGCATAAAGAGAAACTTCTGGAATGGGTTGATAAACAATACCTACACGGGGGGTAAAATCATCGTAATTTTGAGTTGTTTCGCTTTCCTCTGAGCTGGAATCACCCGAAAGCACTCGGTTTTTTTGCTCTGCGGTGTCGTAGCGAAGACCTGCTAGCAGCTTTAAACTCTCGAAGATTGAAATTTGATCTTGCACGTAGAAACCATATCGGCTTGTCTCTACCCTATTTCCTCCCAAACTAGGTAGTGTATCCTCATCAGGTCTGGGAAGTTGTCCATAAACCGGATTGAAAATATTGAGGGAAGTCGGTGTTTCAAAATCAGCTACTGTGAAAATTCTTTCATTATTGTAGCTAATGTCTGCACCAAATATAAGGGTGTGTTGAACTGAACCTGTAGCAAACTCACCTACGATGTTTGTTTGGAGGGCGTAGTTTTTATCTTGGCCGTCTTGAGAAGCAAAGAAGCGAGTAAGGGTGCTAGTTGCATCATCAAAGCCACTTGGAAGAGCGATTACATTGAAATCGTATTCGTAGGATGAATAGCGAAACGCATTTCGTAGCTTCCAATTGTTACTGAAACGGTACTCGAAATTGTAGCCAACATTCAAGTATTGAGTGTCTACTCTATCCTCGGGTTCGCCGGCAACGCGATCGCGCGGAACGTCAACAACTCGACGACCAATCACAGGCAGTCCATTATCAGCAGCCCGCTTATCATCGGTATATTCAAGAGAAACTGTCAAGTCGGCGCGATCGCCTATTTTCCAGGTAAGCGTCGGCGCAATAAAGAGCCGCTGATTGTCTTGGTCAAAGCCCCGATAACTATCACTTGTTTGGTACAGTCCGTTCAGGCGGTAAAGCAGGCTGCGATCTGAGGTTAAAGGGCCGGAAATGTCAAAGCGGGGCCGGATAAAACTCTGGTTTCCAAGTTGCAGTTCAGCTTCGTAGAAAGGTTCTGACAGCGGTTGTTTGGATACTAAGTTAATTAAACCGCCTGGTTGAATCTCGCCGTACAAAATTGAAGCTGGCCCTTTCAGAACTTCAACGCGATCGAGGTTGGCGACTTCTGGAAAAGACTGATAATTACCATATCGCCTGAACCCATCTCGCAAGACAGGAGCATCGCCAAAACCCCGAAGGCCGAATGTGGTGCCCCGCCCTGTAAGATTTCCGCCCACTGTGACACCGCTAACGTTGCGGAGTGCCTCATCTAAGCGAGTGACTTGTTGATCTTCTATCACTTCTTGAGGAACTACTTGGATCGACTGAGGAATATCTCGAATTGGCGTGTCGGTGCGGGTGGCGGCGGAAGCATTCGGTTCGCGATAGGGAGTTTGCTGTCTGGCGGTGACGGTAATTTCAATTTCTTTTGTGCTGACACTCAGAACTAAACCGCTATCGCTTTTGACTACACCTGCTGTTGGCAAATTTTCTTGCCCTGTAATGCTGATGCGGATGCTAACGGCATCAACAGCAGTCACCGTGACTGAATTAATCCCCTCAAATGGATTCTGGGCATTAAATTCTCCACCCCCTGGCAGGGCTAATTGAGCATTGGCAATCTCAGCGATCAGGGTTTTTCCCTCTGCCCTAGTATTCGCTTGCAGCACTTGCCCGGAAGCCGTTTCTAAAATGACTTCTAAACCTGCCGGAGTTGAGTTTAGTCGCACTCCTGTTACTTGTACGACTGATTGAGATATCTGCACTCCTGAAGAGAAGCTAAAACTTGGTTGCCGCGGCAATAACCCCTCTGCACTGGTGCTGGGTTGTTCTATTTCGTTGACTTTCGCGATTTCTGTTGTTGGCACTAATGGCTGTGCGGATGCTAGTGAGATATTAGACATCTCCACAGACTCTTCTGGGGCAGGCATCTTGCCTGCCATTGACTGTATTTTTACAGTCGATTTATTAAGAGTAAAACTTTCGCTCTCGCTCGGCTTTGAAGTATCAAATGTCAAGTTAGAATTTGGTTGGTTCTCTTCCCCGGCTACAGGAGATTTAACTTCTAACTCGATCGCTTCGGTTTCCGAATTTTCTGACATCGGTATTTCCGATGAAGCTGTTACTAATTCGGCTGTTTCCGCAGCTCTAGCCTGCCCTATTGCTAGGAATGAAGTCAAGTTGAAATTTGGTTGGTTCTCTTCCCCGACTACAGGAGATTTAACTTCTAACTCGATCGCTTCAGTTTCCGAATTTTCCGATCTCGGTGTTTCCGATGAAGCTGTTACTAATTCGGCTGTTTCCGCAGCTTTAGCCTGCCCTATTGCTAGGAATGACATCGTACCAATTAAACACAAAGAATGGACTAAATTAAAACGTTTCACAATTAAACCTCACACACGACTAAATAAACTTGAACAGAAATCATGGAACTTATTGCAGGATTACGGTTTTTCTCCTGCCACTAAGATACCTAACCGTTGCTGGGAGCTACGAAGGTTGGCAAACCCAATCTTGGTCAACCATTCTCAGATTGTTGGCGGAGGCCAAATACGCCCGCCACAGGTGACGTAGTAGAAGAGAAAATAAACTAATTGGTGAACTCAGTTTGCCGCGATCGCCTGGATGAAACATATCATTAACGCTCGCGCTGCCACCCGATCGCAGTGCTTGAAATGCTTTTGATAGGGTCACTTCGCACTCCTCAGCTTTGAGGCAATGCAGAATATTAGAGAGAAAAACAACATCATAATTGGTGTCCCAATCTGTCTCTAGTAAATTGCCTTCAATGTAACGAATGCGCGAACTAAAGCCGGCCTCTTCAATTCTTAGTTTACCTGCTTTTATCGCATTAGGCAAATCCAGAATATCAACTTTTAAATCTGGATACTGCTGGCAGAAAGCAATGCTGTATTCAGCAGGCCCACCAGCCACATCCAGCAATCGTTTGGGTGTCGGATTTAGCTTAGCAAACTTTAGTACATTTGGCGCTCCTTTTTTACCACTGCTTTTGAGCATCGTGTAGTAGTTTAAGGAGTAAGTGGGAGATTGAGGATCGAAGTGAAAATTAGGAACTTCTCCGGTGCGGATGTCTTCTTCCAGTAACACCATTTGTCGGCTAATATCTCCAGCTAATCGCAGGAAATCCTGAATGTAACCGCCAGCTTGAGTTAAATGTCGCGCTGATTCTTGAGTAAGTTTGTACCGATCGCCTTGGCGGTTTACAAATCCAAAGCCGTCTAGACTTTCTAGCAAAACTTGCATTCCGCGAGCATCGCAATTCATGGTTTTTGCTAGTTCATTAGCAGTTTGGGGATGCTTTTTCAAGGCATCAAAAAATCCCAATTGCACGGCAGTTACTACAGCTTGACTGACTCCCATGCCGAGCATTGCTAATAAAAATGGCGAGAGTTCTTTTCTGCTTTCGAGCGCGATCGCTTCTAGGATATTTTCTGGTTTTACACTTAGTCGCATTTATTTTGTCCTAGTCTTATTAAAGTTAACATGAGTTTTGAAATTTTTTTGGCCAGAAATAGACTGCTCAACAGAGATAACCCACTTACTGCTAATGTCACTCTCCTTTACCGCATTTTGTTTTGCCGCCACCGCAATAAGTCGCAAACCAAGGACTGAATTTAGCCGCATCTTCTGGATCTTTGGTCATATTCACAAGCGTTGCAAAGCTAGATGGCTTACTGGCATACCGAAAGTGCATATGTATTGGTTCACCATTTGATTCACCGTGCGGCGGGATGAAACTGAGATACTGGAATTGATTGCAGCCTGGATCTTGCTTTTCTTGTTTCACCAACTCAAATAAATCCCAAGTTATTTTATATTCGGCGTAATACTTGGCATCGCCAGTTGCACCCATGTAGACATACTGGCAGTTGCGCGCGATCGGTTTTTTCCCGGCTGCATCTTTGTAGAAGCTGAATTTCTCCATTTTTTCGACATCAATGCGTTTGGGGTTGCGCGGATCTTTGACAGAGTTTTGGTGTTCTGTGTTGAGATTAAACACGCCATTAAATCCTAAGTAAGGGACTTTATAAGCATTCATCGAAATAACTTGAGTAGCTAGAGGTGATGGAGGCGTAATTTTTGGGGGCGCTGCCGGAGCCGTCTTTTCAGAAAGATTTGCAATGTTTTCTGAGGCTGGTTTCGCGTCAGGTTGACTGACTTGCGGTGCATCTGATAGGGCTTGACAAGCGATCGCCATTACCCCAGTTAGAATGAGAATTGGATTAAGTTGAAATCGTTTCATGGTGGAGTCTGCTGGTAGAAAAAATTAGAACGCCATTGAGTCGTTGCAAAGTCGCAAAATAACTATCACAACTGCACGGTAAATGAAGCAATTACTGTCAATGGTTCACCAGGCTGATTGCCAGAAGCTCTGCTACCCGTGATAGATTCCATGTAGTTGACATTGAACAGGTTTTTAATATTTATGGCAGCTCGCCAATTATCGCGCTGATAAAAAACAGCAGCATTGGGGAGGAAATAACTATCCGCTTGAAAGCTGTTAGCTAAATCCCCTTGTCTTTCGCCAAAAAAGTTTAACCCAACCCCAAAACCTAAACCCTGCAAATCGCCGCTTTGAATTTCATAAGTTGTCCACAGACTACCGCTATGTTTGGGAACATTAAACAATCTGTTGCCCACCAAATCGCGGTCTGTATCTGCTGTAATTTCAGCGTCAGTATAGGCGCAAGCTGCAATAATATTCCACCCCGGCACAATTTGTCCTGAAATATCGAATTCAAGACCTCGACTTTGCTGTTCCCCAGAGGCAATTGAGAATAAAGAATTATTCGGATCTGTGACCGCAACGTTCTGTTTTTTAATGTCAAAGTATGCCACTGTAGCCGCCAGCCTTCTGTCGAGCAACTCAGCTTTGACACCGACTTCGTAACCCGAGCCGGTTTCGGGTTCGATCAGACCGCCACCGGCTGTTGTTGCCGAATCTGGATTAAAAGAGCGCGAATAACTCGCATAAAGAGAAAGTTCTGGCTGTAACCCAGTGGCGATCGCGGGCTCTTGTTGAGGCAATTTCTCTGATTCACGATGAATCTCGATCGTCGAAGGTGCGATCGATCGCTCAGATTCTGTTAAGTCCTCTTTAGCAGCCTCAGCCGCCACTGAAGGCGCGATACCAATACTCAGCAGTGCAACGCACGCCCATGATAAATACAGTTTCATCTTCAAACCACACACCGGTAATATTTGGGGCTGCTACGCAATTCGTAAGGGTGGCGGTCAACAACCCAGCACTTATCAGTAATAATTTGCAGTAACTCGCTCAAAATATAATAAGTGTGGTGTCAATGTCAAGTAAAATTTTCACTTATTTATTAACAAAAATTATCATTTATTAGTAAAATGCGCCGGAGGGCTGATGGTCGATTGGGGGGCCTGCCGTTGATGCCAACAAACACGTTACACCTCCAGTCCGGCCTTCGGGGCCTGTGAGGACTTGAGCTATAAGCTTCGGACTTAAGTCTAAGAGCGGACTGGAGGCTTAAGTTGACATTGATGCTCGACCTAATCAAGAACTAATCTTAATAAGCTCTGACAACAGCCTGAGAAGAACTTATTGAGAAGGAAGAGCGATCGGGCGTTACCGATCGCTCGGCCTGGACTGAACCGAGAAACCCGATCCACAAGTGCGGCAAGTCGTTTTAAAGGCGATCGAACTCAGCAGCAGCCACCGAAGTTAAGGTAACAGTCGATCGCCCCCCGCAGCTTAAAACTTAAAATAGTGTGCAGAATAACGGACTTGCACCTAAAGACAGAGGAAAATATCGCTACTCCAACATAAAGGCTTTGTCTATGCAGCCGATTCGCACATTTAACGTTTCCCCGTCCCTACCCCCAATCCTCGAACCCCTGCGCAAGCTTGCCTACAATTTGCACTGGGACTGGAACGTCGATACCAAAGACCTCTTCCGCCGCCTCGATCGAGACCTGTGGGACTCCAGCAACCAAAACCCGGTGCTGATGCTCGGAACCATATCTCAAGAGCGACTGCAAGAAATGGCAGAAGACGAAGGCTTCATTGCCCAAATGAACCGAGCAGCCCAGCAGTTAGACGATTATCTCAAAAATCGCGCCTGGTACCGCAAACAGCGCGGTACAGAGCAGCAAGAATGCTACGCTTACTTTTCGATGGAATTCGGCTTAGTTAAAGCCCTACCAATCTATTCCGGCGGTTTGGGCGTACTCGCAGGCGACCACCTCAAATCAGCTAGCGATTTGGGCTTGCCCTTAGTCGGTGTCGGCCTGCTTTACCAAGAAGGTTATTTTTCGCAGTATCTCAACGCCGACGGCTGGCAGCAAGAACGCTATCCGCTCAACGATTTCTACAATATGCCGCTGCACCCAGAACGCAATCCCGACGGTTCGGAATTGCGGATTGAGGTGGACTATCCCGGCCGCAAGGTGTACGCCCGGATTTGGCGGGTGCAAGTGGGAACGGTTCCTTTGTACCTGATGGATACAAATATTGAACCTAACAGCCGCTACGACCAAGATATTACCGACCAACTGTATGGCGGTGATAAAACTCTGCGGATGCACCAAGAAATCATGCTGGGCATCGGCGGCGTGAAAATGCTCAAGGCATTGGGGCTGAAAGTTACGGCTTATCACATGAATGAAGGCCACGCGGCTTTCATGGCTTTGGAACGCATTCGGATGCTGATGGAGGAATATCACCTGAGTTTCGTGGAAGCGGAACAGGTGGTGGTTTCGAGCAGTATGTTTACGACTCACACGCCGGTACCTGCTGGGTTTGACTTGTTCGAGCCGGATATGGTGATGCACTATCTCGATCAATATCCCAAGATGTTTGGCTTGTCGCAAGATGAGTTTCTGGGATTGGGCCGCGAGAATACTCGCGATTTGTCCGGGCCTCTGAATATGGCAATTTTGGCTATTAAAATGTCAAGTTTTGTCAACGGGGTGGCGGCTTTGCACGGTGTGGTGTCGCGCCCGATGTTTCAGGGGTTGTGGCCGGGTTTGCCGCAGGAAGAAGTGCCGATTACTTCGATTACCAACGGGGTGCACGCTCGCAGTTGTGTGGCTAAGTCTACTCAGGAGTTGTACGATCGATACCTCGGCCCGGAGTGGGAAATGACCGGCAAGGACGATCGTCTGTGGGACAGGCTTTCGTCGATTCCTGATGAGGAACTGTGGCGCAATCACGAACGCTGCCGGTCGGAGTTGGTAGTGTTCGCGCGGGAGTGGCTGCAAAAGACTTTGCGCGAGCGCGGTGCGGCCCAAACGGAAATCGAAAACGCGCGCGAGGCTCTCAATCCGAAGGTGCTGACGATCGGGTTTGCACGCCGTTTTGCTACTTACAAGCGGGCGACGCTATTTTTGCGCGATGTCGATCGAATTATGCGGATCATGCGGGACAAAAACCGCCCCGTGCAGTTTGTGATTGCTGGGAAGGCTCACCCGATGGATATTCCGGGTAAGGAATTGATTCGGGATATCGTTCACTTCATCCGCGAGCACGACACGATGAGCTCGATGGTGTTTTTGCCGAACTACGACATTAACGTGGCTCGGATGATGGTGTCTGGCTGCGATGTGTGGCTGAATACGCCGCGCCGCCCCCGGGAGGCTTCCGGTACTTCGGGGATGAAAGCTTCGATGAACGGTTTGCCGAATCTGAGCATCCTCGACGGATGGTGGGATGAGGCTGATTATGTTCGTACCGGTTGGCCGATCGGACATGGGGAGTTTTACGAGGATACTAAGTATCAGGATGATGTCGAAGCGAATGCTTTGTACGACTTGATGGAAAAGGAAGTTGTACCGCTGTTTTACAACCGGGATGCTGATGGCATTCCCCGCGGTTGGACGGCGAAAATGAAGGATTCTATTGCCTTGAATTGTCCTTTATTCAATACTGCTCGGATGGTGAAAGATTACGCGCGGCGGGCATATTTCCCGGTGAGCGATCGCTTCCACACCATGACTTCGGATAATTGCGCTCCGGCGAAGGAGTTGTCTCACTGGAAGAAGCACGTTCTCGCGAAGTGGCAAGACATTAAGATTGAGGCTGTTGATATTTCCCAGGATAAAGAAGTTAAGGTCAATCAGTCGATCGCTGTTAAATCTCGGATCGATCTGATGGGATTGACACCGGCTGACGTGCAAGTCGAACTTTATCAAGGTTCGGTTGATGCTAACGGAGAAATTGTCGGCGGCGTGCCGGTGGTGATGGAGTATTTGGGTGAAGATTCCCAGAATACTAGCCTTTATACGGCTGATATTACTTATACTTCTAGCGGCTTGCAAGGTTTGTCGTTGCGGGTTTTGCCCAAGCACGACAATCTCAGCAGTCCTTATGAAGTTGGTGTGATTCTCTGGGCGCATTAGTCAGTTGACTGTTGACTGTTGACTGTTGACTGTTGATGGTTGACTGTTGACAGTTGACAGTTGACTGCTGACTGTTGATATCAATTCCGGTAACACTCATACATGATATAGAGGACACGGCAGTGCCGTTTCCCTACCCCGATTCATTGTAGGGAAACGGCACTGCCGTGTCCTGATTTCGGGTAATATCAATTCCGATGCTACCGGATTTGATATGACTATTGAGAGGAGAATAAAGGAAGATTTTCCTAATTCTCCCATTCTTCCTCTTTTCTTATCTTGCTTGGGGAATGACGATGTAGCCGGTTGTGCGATCGCCCAATACCAAATTCCGCTCTATTCCCCAGTACCACCAGTGCGCGCCGATATAAGCGCACAGCAAGGCATCTAGCTGGTCTTCTAAGGCTTTGAGGGTGGCGATGCTGGTGGGCATTTCGGGGAGGTTTGAACCGCCAAGGCTCACAGGCAAGATGCCTGTGCCACAGCTCACAGGCATCTTGCCTGTGCCACAAGACAGATTTAGAGAGGGTTCAAGGCTCGGTAAAATATCTACAATATACTGGCAGAGTTTCATCAATTCTAGTTGACGTTCTGCCAGTTTTCCTTTTTTGTATTTGATGATTTTGTCTAATTTAAATAAGTTTATTGTGGCTGGATGGGGATAGACTTCTATTTGATATCTGCCTAATTTTTGAGATTCTATTATCGGTGCGTGGACAAATCCTCTGGCTTCTAAACAAAGGCCGAATTCGACTGTTTTTTGGGCGAAGGGGCGGGAAAGGTTGGCGGGATAGCAGCCGGCGTGGTAGCGCCCGAAGTGTTTGTGGGTGAGTTTGTCGGCCGCGCGCATTCCGGTTAGATTAGCGATGATTGTGGGGGCGTCTACGGCGACGATCGCACTTTCGGTTGGGGAGACTTGGGTATCGATCCAGGTGATGATGTCCTTCAGGGATTGTTGGCGATCGCACTCTATTAATTGCAGTCGATCGTTTTCCCAATTTAAGCAGCACAATCCGCTTGCTCCTGAACTCCAACCTAAGTCTATGCCGATAAATTTCATAGTTAATTTGGCTCAACTTTTAGGTTGTTTCTCATCGGATGGCGGGGGCTGTTTTTGTACTTGTTTTTGGCGTTCTCTGACAGCTTGTTCCAAAATGAATGCTGACAAGCCGCTGATTGAACGGCGTTCCTCATTTGCCCACTCTTGAAGTAGGTCATGGATTCCTTCTGCTATGGAGGTTGATATGCGTTTAGCCATGAGAGGTTAATTGTTTCTGATTTAAGCCGATCGTCATTGTCCAGTATTGTAGACGATTTTGTCTAATATGCAGCATTATGCTGCTATTAAACAGCACTATGCGCCGATATCGCGTTTATATTGTGCTGTATCTAGACCATTATGTCAAATATAAAGCATATATGCTTGACTTATGCGGCATATATGGTTAAACTCTTAGAGAGTCAAAAGCCAGCGCTGAACTTTTGCAGGGCCCGCGCTGGCTAATGGTTCCCCAAATACAAGGAGACAATCCACATAAAAGGAGACAATTACTATGGTAAAGCCTGTGAGCGACGGCAGCGAATATAACCGCGGCTATCAACAAGCTTTGAATGATTTTGGCATCACGCAACTGCTGTCGGGTATCCGCAGCTACTCGGATGAGGATTTTGAGGCCGATCGCGCGCGCATGACTGGGCCAGAGCTCGAAAGCTTTGCGGTGTTTCTGATTCTGCGCGTCGGGGCGAATCTCAAAGGTAGTACGATCGCCCGCTACCTCCACACTCTCAGAAAAGCCAATTCTCCGACGATCGCCGATCGCCCCGCGATCGAACTCAACTCAAATTCGCGATCGAAAACACCTGAAAAGTCAAAGGAGGGCGATCGCACTTCTTGGGCGATCGTCCGAATTTTACCGAATGCTGAGCACTATACAATTGCGCGTTTTGTCAACCGCCAAGATGCGGACGATCGGCGGAGGGCTTTGTGTCGGTTTATTCCGGGGGGCGTGTTTGAAGTTGTGTGCGATCGCACCTAATCAATAAACACAAATCCCGTAGGGTTCACTAAATCGAGATCCCCCTAAATCCCCCTTAAGAAGGGGGACTTTGAATGCTCTTGTCCCCCCCTTCTTAAGGGGGGTTAGGCAGGGTGGATTAATTGTCAACGCAATAATGTATCATAGAAGAGGCAATCAGATATTACCATCGGGTAAGACTATCA